>JAHCKF010000285.1 GCA_026125925.1 Pseudolabrys sp. | reverse complement strand
GATCTCCGAGCTGCGCGACGTCGCCATGGTCAAGAAGCTCTTCGACACGCTGGCGCCGCGCTACAAGGACCGCCAGGGTGGCTATACCCGTATCATGAAGGCCGGCTTCCGCTTCGGCGACAACGCCGCGCAAGCCGTGATCGAGTTCGTCGATCGCGACGTCGATGCCAAGGGCCTCGATTCGGGTCCGGTGCAGGCGCGGCAGAGCGAAGACGAGAACGCCTAAACGCTGATGCGCTTTGCGCTGACAACGGTTCTGAGGGCGGTGCAAAGGGCGATCCTTGGCACCGCCCTTTTTCTTTGTGCCGCGGGTGCGACGATGGCCGATACGAAATCCGACCAGGCGCTGATCGAGGCCGCCGGCCGTGGTGATGCCGTCGCCGTGCAGCGGCTGCTGGGCGAGGGCGCCAGTGTCACGGCGCGGGACGGGCAGGGCCGCACGGCGCTGCTTGCCGCCACCCATGCTGCGCCCGGGGCCGGCACCGAGGCGGCGCGGCTGCTGATCGCGGCTGGTAGCGACGTCAACGCCAAGGACCATATCGAGGACAGCCCGTACCTCTACGCCGCCGCCGAGGGCCGCAACGACATCCTGAAAATGGCGCTGGCCCATGGCGCAGACCTGACGAGCACCAACCGCTATGGCGGGACCGGCTTGATCCCCGCCGCCCATCACGGGCATCTGGAGACGGTCCGTATTCTGCTCGGCACGGCCATCGACAAAGACCACGTCAACAAGCTCGGCTGGACGGCGCTGCTCGAGGCCGTGATCCTGGGCGATGGCGGGCCCGTCCATACCGAAATCGTCCGCGAATTGGTGCGGGCGGGTGCGAACGTAACCATCGCCGACCGCGACGGCGTGACGCCGCTCGCCCATGCCCGCCGGCGCGGCTACGCCGCCATCGCCGCGATCCTCGACGGCGCCCGCGCGCGCTGATCGCCAGCCACCATCCTTGTTTGTAAGGGGCGGCCTGTGATGGCGGTCACATCGGCCACCCGGTAGTATGATATCCGACGCGCACGCCGAGAAGGCGCGTTGATTCATTCTGGGGGACTCCGATGATTACACTCAAGTCGCGGCGCGCGATCGGCGCAGCCGCCGTGTTTGTTATATCCGCCTTGGCCGCCTCGACGGTGGAAGCGCAGGCGCAACCGAACGGCGACCTGGTCGCGCGCGGCGGTTATCTCGTCAACACCATCCTGACCTGCCAGAACTGCCACACGCCGGTCGGCCCGCAGGGCCCCGATTTCTCCAAGGCGTTCTCCGGCGGTCTCCTGTTCGACGAACCGCCGTTCAAGGTGACGGCTTCCAACATCACGCAGGACAAGGAAACCGGTATCGGCTCCTGGACCGACGCGCAGATCAAGCACCTCTTGCGCACCGGCGAACGGCCGAACGGTATGCCGGTCGCCGCGGTGATGCCGACCGGCTTCTACAAAATCATGACCGAGCGCGACATGGACGCGGTCGTCGCCTATCTGCGCACGATCAAGCCGATCAAGAACAAGGTGCCGGACCCGATCTACAAATTCCCGGCGCCGCACCAGACGCCGCCGGGCGCAGAGAAGCCGTTCACCGAGGCCATGCTCAAGGACAAGGTGAAGAACGGTTTCTATCTCGCCACCATCGGGCACTGCTTCGAATGCCACACGCCGATGGGACCGAAGGGACACGACTGGGCCACCTACGGCATGGGCGGCATGGAATTCCCCGGGCCATGGGGCAAGTCGGTGTCGCGCAACATCACGGCGAGCAAGACCAAGGGGCTCGGCGACTGGACCGACGCGCAGATCAAGACCGCGATCACCAAGGGCGTGTCGAAGGACGGGACGAAGTTGAAGCCGCCGATGGGCTATCCGTATTACGACCACATGAAGGGCGAGGACCTCGACGCCGTGATCGCCTATCTGCGCACGGTGCCGGCGAAGGAATGACCTCTTCACCTCTCCCCGCGATGCGGGGAGAGGTCGGATCGCCGTAGACTTTCGTTTGGAAAATCAGCCTGTAATGGCGATCCGGGTGAGGGGCGTTCATTGCCCCTCCTCGCCACCCTCTCCCCGTAAACGGGGAGAGGGAAGAACAGTGCTCACCAGTCCTTGAGGACGATCTTGCCGATCGTCGTGCCGCTTTCGATCTGGGCGTGCGCCTTGATCAGATTGGCGGCATTGATCGGCGAGATCTCCTGCGCCGCGGTGGTGACGATGAGGCCGCCGTCGATCATCGCCGAGACCTCGTTGAGCAGTTTGTGCTGGCCGATCATATCCGGCGTCTGGAACACGGCGCGGGTGAACATCAGCTCCCAGTGCACCGAGGCCGATTTGCGCTTGAACGGCGTGACCTCGAGCGGGCCCGGATCGTCGATCAGGCACAGCTTGCCGAACGGCGCGATGAAGTCGGGCATCTGCGGCACACTCTTGGCCGACCCGGTAACGCCGGCGATCAGCGCGACGTCCGGATGGCCGATGGCCTTGAGCTGCTCGGCCAGCGGTTTCGTGTGATCGATGACGTGATCGGCGCCCAGCTTGAGGCACCAGTCGCGCGTTTCCGGCCGCGAGGCGGTGGCGATGATGGTCAACGCCGTCAGCTTGCGGGCGAGCTGGATTAGGATCGAGCCGACGCCGCCGGCGCCCCCGATGACCAGGAGGGCGCGGCCGTCCGGCGTTTTGCCCGGCACGACGCCGAAGCGATCAAACAGCATTTCCCAGGCCGTGATGCTGGTCAGCGGCAAGGCCGCCGCCCGCGCGAAGGACAGCGACTTCGGCTTCCTGCCGACGATGCGCTCGTCGACCAGGTGGAATTCGCTGTTGGTGCCGGGCCGGGCGATCGAGCCGGCGTAGAACACCTCGTCGCCTGCCTTGAACAGGGTCACCTCGCTGCCGACCGCTTCGACCACGCCGGCCGCGTCGTAGCCGAGGACCTTGGGCGGCTCGCCGGGGCCGGGCTGGCCGCGCATGCGGACCTTGGTGTCGACCGGGTTCACCGAAATCGCCTTCACTGCGACCAGCAGGTCGCGCGGCCCGGGCGCCGGTTTGTCGGCGGTGAAATCGATCAGGCAATCGGAGGCGGTGACGGGCAGGGACTTCTGGTAGCCGACGGCTTTCATGGGGTGCTCCGGGCGGGTCCTAATATACCGCCCCAATGTGCCTATCCGGATGGGCGGCGCAAGGGCGCGCCGGAGCAGGTCTCGCCCGCAAAATCGGCCTATTTCCCGCCGATATCTTCATTCCCAAGGCGGGGCGGCCTATATCGGGGACAAGTCCCCGCCGGAGAGATTCGCCGATGATGTCGAACCTGCCCCTTCGTGCCCTGATGACGCTTTGTCTCGGCGCCCTGACGCTGACCCTGGTCCAGCCGGCTGCGGCCCAGGCGCCGGCGCCGGAGCGGCGGATCCCCACGACCCAGGAACTGCGGCTGTCCTATGCGCCCGTGGTCAAGCACGTCTCGCCGGCGGTGGTGAACGTCTATGCGGCGCGGGTCGTGCGCAACCGCAACCCGTTCTTCGACGACCCGGTGTTCCGCCGCTTCTTCGGCGTGCCCGATGGCGGTGGCGGCAGCCAGGTCCAGCGCGCGCTCGGCTCCGGCGTCATCGTCGATCCCGAAGGCCTGATCGTCACCAACGTGCACGTCATCGACGGCGCCGACGAGATCAAGGTCGCGCTGGCCGACAAGCGCGAGTTCGAGGCCAAGGTTGTGCTCAAGGATCCGCGCACCGATCTCGCGGTGCTGCGCATCAAGCACAACAACGACCGCTTTCCGTATCTCGAACTCGGCAACTCCGACGCTCTGGAGGTCGGCGATGTCGTCCTCGCCGTCGGCAATCCATTCGGCGTCGGCCAGACCGTGACGCACGGCATCGTCTCGGCGCTGGCGCGCACCGATGTCGGCTCCAGCAATTATCAGTTCTTCATCCAGACCGACGCGCCGATCAATCCCGGCAATTCGGGCGGCGCGCTGGTCGATCTCGGCGGCAAGCTGATCGGCATCAACAACATGATCCTGTCGCGCTCCGGCGGCTCGCAGGGCATCGGCTTTGCCATCCCGTCGAACATGGTGCGTGTCGTCGTGGCCTCGGCCAAGAACGGCGGCGGCGCGGTGCGCCGGCCGTGGCTCGGCGCCACGCTGCAATCGGTCACGCCGGACATCGCCGACAGCATGAGCCTGAAGCGGCCGAGCGGGGCGCTGATCTCGAGCGTCATGCGCGACGGTCCGGCGGCCCGCGCCGGGCTGAAGGCCGGCGATGTCATCGTCTCGATCGACGGCCTTGAGGTGGATGACAACAATGCCTTCGACTACCGCTTCGCCACCAGGCCGCTCGGCGGCAGCGCCAAGCTTGGCATCATTCGCGCCGGCCGCGATATGGTGGCGAATATCGCGCTGGAGACGGCGCCGGATTCGCCGCGCGACGAGATTACGCTGCAATCGCGCTCGCCCTTGTCGGGCGCGCGGGTGGCGAACCTGTCGCCGGCCTTGGCCGACGAACTGCAACTCCAGAACATCGATCAGGGCGTCGTCATCCTGGAAACCGATAACGGCTCCTATGCCAGCAATCTCGGCTTCCAGCGCGGCGACGTGATCGAGGAGGTCAACGGCACCCATATCGCCAAGACTCGCGATCTGGAGAGCGCCACCAAGACGCCGAACCGCGCCTGGCGCATCGTCATCGTCCGCCGCGGCCAGAAGATTTCCGCGCAATTCGGGGGATGAGGATGATGGGGCATTCTCTTTCTTTTACCTCTCCCCGCGTGCGGGGAGAGGTCGGCTGTCGCGCCGTCAGGCGCGACAGCCGGGTGAGGGGGCTGGCCCGCAAGTCTGAGCATTTGGAAGGGGGGGGGCCGCCCCCCCCCCCCCCCCCCCCCGCGGGGGGGGGGGGGGGGGGGGGGGGGCGGGGGGGGGGGGGGGGGCCCCCCGGGGGGGGGGGGGGCCC
>JAHCKF010000284.1 GCA_026125925.1 Pseudolabrys sp. | reverse complement strand
AACCAAGGACATTCTGTCGCAGATCGACGGCTATCTGGCCAAGGCCGGCACCGACAAGTCGAAGCTGCTGTCGGCCAATATCTGGGTCACCTCGATGTCGGAGTTCGCCGCGATGAACGCGGCCTGGGACGCCTGGGTGTCGCCCGGCAACACGCCGGCCCGCGCCACCGTCGAGGCCAAGCTCGCCGCGCCGGAAT
The DNA here is from genome assembly GCA_026125925.1 of Pseudolabrys sp. Next base: position 4,733 of record JAHCKF010000284.1, on the reverse strand, counting down.
ACAAGGTCGAGATTATGGTGCAGGCGGCGAAATAACGCCCGCCGCTGACCACGCAATTTCATGCCCGGCACACAGAAGGCCGGGCATGAAGGGAGTGAAACATGGCTTTCGACTTTGCGCCGCTGTTCCCGTCGACCCTGCCGCCGCCGGCGGTGCGTTGGACCGGATCGCCGAAATACAATTTCGTCGGCGGCAACAACGACCCGGGCGAGGTGCCGCTCGACGGCTTGATGGCGGCGGCGCAATCGGTGCTGTCGCGCGAAGGCCGCACGCTCGCCACCTACGGCCTCAACAGCGGCCCGCAAGGCTACCGGCCGCTGCGTGACTTCCTTTCCAAAAAGCTCCAGCGCGATGCCGGCATGACCTGCACGCCGGACGACATCCTCATCGTCTCCGGCTCGCTGCAGGCGCTCGATCTGGTCAACGCCGCGCTGCTGCAACGCGGCGACACCGTGATCGTCGAGAAGGACAACTACCAGGGCTCGCTCAATCGCTTCACCAAGCTCGGCGTCACCGCGGTCGGCATTCCGCTCGACAGGGGCGGCATGCGGATGGACGCGCTGGAAGCGGCGCTGAAGGACCTAAAGGCCAGGGGCGTCACGCCGAAATTCATCTACACCATCCCGACGGTGCAGAACCCGACCGCGACCATCCTCGACGAGGACCGCCGCGCCCGCATGCTGGCGCTGGCCGACGCGTACGGCGTGCCGATCGTCGAGGACGACTGCTACGCCGACCTCGTCTGGAGCGGCCAGCGCCCGCCGGCGCTCCACGCCATGAGCAAGTCCGGCAACGTCATCCATATCGGCTCGTTCTCCAAGTCGATCGCGCCCGCCTTGCGCGTCGGCTTCGTCGTCGCGCCGTGGGCGGTGATGTCCCGTATGCTGTCGCTCAAGACCGACGCTGGCTCGGGCGCGCTGGAGCAGATGGTGCTCGCCGAATACTGCGCCGCGCATTTCACGACGCATGTGCCGGCGCTGCGCAAGGGTTTGCGCAAGAAGGTCGAGACGCTGATGGAGGCGCTCAACGAACAGTTCGGGACTGCGGCGGAGTTCGACGATCCGCAGGGCGGCATCTTCCTCTGGGTCAAGCTGCCGGACAACGTCGATAGCCTGAAGCTTTACCAGGCGGCGCTGAAGGAAGGCGTCGCGATCAATCCGGGCCCGGAGTGGTCCACCGACAAGGCGCACAGTCAAAGCCGCATTCGCATCTGCTTTGCCAGTCCGACGCATCAGGAAATCCGCGACGGCATCAAGGTGCTGGCCGAGGTGTGCCGCCGCGAATTCGGCGTGCCCGCGCGCAGCGCCAATGTCGAGCAGGTCAAGGCTTGACGATGGGCAAGCCCGGCATCCTCGCCATCTGGAATAACGTCGCGCCGGGCCGCGAAGCCGACTTCGAAACCTGGTTTCAGGGCGAGCATTTGCAGGAGCGGCTCGCCGTGCCGGGCTTCATCTACGGCCGCCGGCATCAGGCGATCTCCGGAGCGTCGGCGTTCTTCAACTTCTATCTGGTCGAGAGCCCGGCGGTCCTGACCTCTCAGCCTTATCTCGAACGGCTCGACAATCCGACGCCGATGACGCGCATGATCATGACGGAAGTCTTCCGCGACATGAACCGCACGCTCTGCCACCGCGCGGTGCGGCGCGGCGATTTCCGCGGCGCCTATGCGGTGACGGCGCGCTGGTTCGACGCGATGCCGGATGTCGCTGCCCTGACGGCGCGCATCGAAACGCTCATCGCCGATCCGGCGATCGCCGCGGGCGAAATCTGGACCGCGACCGATCCCGCCGGCCAGCCGGTGGCGCTGGAAGAAAAGCTCCGCGGCGGCGATCGCAAGATCATGGGCGCGTTGATGATCGACACCTTGCGCGAGGCCGACGCCGTCAAGCTCGGCGAAGCATTGCGGTCTGCCTACGCCGGCGCCGAGGTCGGTGTCTTCCGCGTGCTCTGCCAGAAGGGCCGCAGTCTGGGGATTTGACGATGCATTCGCTCGCGCCGCTTGCCGAACAGGTCGCTGCCCGTCTGATCGAGCGCAAGGAGACCATCGCCGTCGCGGAGTCTTCGACCGGCGGGCTGATCTCGGCGGCGCTGCTCGCCGTGCCCGGCGCCTCGGCCTATTTCCTCGGCGGCGCCGTGGTCTACACCAAGCAGTCGCGCGCGGCTTTGCTCGATGTCGGCGAGGCCGAGATGAAGGGCATGCGGCCTTCGACGCAGGCCTATGCGCTGCTCGAGGCGCGCCGCATCCGCGACAAGATGAACGCTACCTGGGGTCTCGGCGAGACCGGCGCCACCGGTCCGGCCGGCAATCGTTACGGCGACGCCGCCGGTCACTCCTGCATCGCCGTCCTCGGGCCGCAAGAACGGGATGCGAAGGCGGTCACACTGGAGACCGGCAGCCCGGACCGCGCCGCCAACATGGAAGCCTTCGCGAGAAGGGCGCTCGAACTGTTGTTGCAGGTGCTGTCCGCCGACGCCGCCTGACCGGCAGAGCCGCCCCGGCTTCAGAAAGCCTTCGGAAGTTTTAAGAAAATTTCCGTCGTTCAGAACGGCCGTCGCCTCGATTGTCCGCGGACACGGGCGCGCGGCCGCCGGCCGCTGCGCTGCGTGGATGCTTTCGAGGGAAAACCCCGATGCGCAACGTCAAGCACAAGGCCACCATTGTTCTCGTTGCCGCCGCGCTGGTCGGTAGTTTCTGGCTCGGCACGGTCACCCAGCGCCCGACGCAGGCGGCCGCGCCGCCGCTGCCGTCACGCGCCGCCGTCGAGCCGGCCGCCTTCATCGACATGCGGCCGATCGTGCCGGCGGAGATTGCCGAAGCCGCGCGCGGCAAGGATGCGCTCGATACCACCAGCCGGACGGACTGGTAGGGAGATTTTGCGCTAACGCGGCCCCGTCACCCTGAGGTGCTCGCCCTTCGGGCGAGCCTCGAAGGGCGACGGCCCTTGTATCCATGCCGCCTTGTGCTTGCCATAATTGGTAACATATATGATACTATCTTGATGCAGGTTCTCGAATACTTGGATCGAGATGGCCGCAGTGTTTTCGGGCGATGGTTCGAGCGTCTCGATGCCCGGGCGGCGGCCAAGGTGACCATCGCCCTGGTCCGTTTGGCCAACGATAACCTGTCGAGCCTTAAGGGCGTCGGTGGCGGCGTGATGGAGTACAGGATCGATTTCGGTCCCGGCTATCGCATCTATTTGGGCCGCGATGGCGACACCATTGTAATCCTGCTCGGTGGCGGCACGAAGCAACGGCAGCAGCGCGACATCGACGCAGCTCGGTTGCGATGGGATGACTACCGGAAGCGCAAGAAAGGATGATGACGTGGCGTTGACGCGAGATTTCAAGGAAACGGTCAAGGCCCGCGCCGAAAGGGACGCCGAATTCCGGGCTGCGCTGCTCACGGAGGCGGTCGAGCAGATGCTCGCTGGCGACGTTGAGACCGGCAAGGCCGTCTTGCGTGACTATATCAACGCGACCGTCGGCTTCGATCGTCTCGCCGAGGAAACGGGTACGCCAGCGAAAAGCCTCATGCGGATGTTCAGCGCGAAGGGCAACCCCCGTGCCGATAATCTGTTTGCCGTCATCAGCCGATTGCAGAAAGTGTCGGGAATTCGCCTCGGGGTGGCCGCCGGCCGGTAGCGGCTACTCCGCCGCTTCGGCCAGCGCCATTTCCGAGCGCACCTGGGCGCGCAGGTCGTCGATCGACATCAGGCCCTTCGGCGTTTCGACGTGCCAGAACGACCAGCCGTTGCAGGCATCGAGGCCCTGGACCACGGCGCCGACCCGGTGGATCGAGCCGACGGTATCGCCGACCGAGATGGCGCCGTCGGCGCGGACGATGGCGCGATGGCGCTTGCGTGCATCGGTGAGGCGGGCGCCGGGCGAGACCAGGCCGCGGTCGATCAGCGAGGCAAAGGCGACGCGCGGCGCTTCGCGCGCCGTCATGAACGGCGCGATCGACGGCGAGGGCACGACCTGAACGTCGGCGATGCGCTTTTCGGCGGCGGAAGCGTATTTGCGCTCGCGCTCGATGCCGATGAAGCGGCGGCCGAGCTTTTTGGCGACGGCGCCGGTGGTGCCGGTGCCGTTGAACGGGTCGAGCACCAGGTCGCCGGGCTTCGAGCTGGAGAGAATCACGCGGGCGAGCAGCGCTTCCGGCTTCTGGGTCGGATGCAGCTTCTTGCCGTCGGCGCCCTTGAGGCGCTCGCCGCCGGTGCAGAGCGGGAACGTCCAGTCGGAGCGCACCTGCACGTCGTCATTGCCGGCCTTCAGCGCTTCGTAGTTGAAGGTGTAGCCCTTGGCGTTGGCGTCGCGCGAGGCCCAGATCATGGTCTCATGCGCATTCGTGAAGCGCCGGCCGCGGAAATTCGGCATCGGGTTGGTCTTGCGCCAGACCACGTCGTTCAGGATCCAGAACCCCATGTCCTGCATGATGGCGCCGACGCGGAAAATGTTGTGATACGAGCCGATCACCCAGATCGTGCCGGCCGGCTTGAGCACGCGCCGGCAGGCCTGCAACCAATCGCGGGTGAAAGCGTCATAAGCAGCGAAGTTCGCGAACTTGTCCCAGTCGTCGGTGACGGCATCGACGTGGGAGTCGTCCGGGCGCTTGAGATCGCCGGCGAGCTGCAGGTTATAGGGGGGATCGGCGAAGATGAGATCGACCGAGTTGGCCGGCAGCTTCGCCATTTCGCTGACGCAGTCGCCAACGAGAATACGATGTTCGGAGT
>JAHCKF010000283.1 GCA_026125925.1 Pseudolabrys sp. | reverse complement strand
TATCTTCGCCGGCCACTTCGTCGGCCTGCTGACGCCGATCTGGGTGTTCGACACGCTGGGCATCTCGCACACCTTCAAGCAGTGGATGGCGATCGTCATCGGCGGCGTCGCCGGGGTCGCCTGCTTCATCGGCATCACCTTGCTGGTGCACCGCCGGCTGTTCGACTCGCGGATTCGCAAGACCTCGTCGTTCGGCGATATCGCCATCCTGCTCATTCTTTATGCGCAACTCATCCTCGGGCTGAGCACCATCTTCGTGTCGCTCGGTCACCTCGACGGCCATGAGATGGTCAATTTCATGACCTGGGCGCAGGGCATCCTCACCTTGCAGCCGGGCGTGTCGGCGGTCATTGCCGACGTGCATCCGCTGTTCAAGGCGCACCTGTTCCTCGGCATGACCATCTTCTTGGTGTTCCCGTTCACCCGCCTCGTCCACATCTGGAGCGCGCCGGTCTGGTATCTCGGCCGTCGCGGCTATCAGGTCGTGCGCACACGGCGCCCGATGATCCCGGCGGAGTGACGCGACATGGCGGTCTCGATCAACGTCAATGTTGCCGGCAACGGCGCGGACAAGCCGGTCAAGGTCAGGGTCAACGGCACGCCCATCCCGCGTGACGACATCGTGCGCGAGATGCAGAACCATCCGGCCGACAAGCCGGCCGCCGCCTGGCAACAGGCCGCACGGGCGCTGGTCATTCGCGAATTGCTGCTGCAACGCGCGGCGGCGCTCGGCCTCGAGCCCGAGCCCTTGACCGAAGACGGCCGTCGCGAAACCGATGACGAGGCACTGATGCGCAGCGCCGTCGAGCACGAGGTCACGGTCCCGGAGCCCGACGAAGCGACCTGCCGGCGCTACTACGATCGCAACAAAGGGCGCTTCGCCTCTCCCGACATCTATGAAGCGTCGCATATCCTGTTCGCGGCGCTGCCGGCGGACCAGACAGCCTATGCGCAGGCGCAGGCCGATGCCGAGGCCGTGTTGGCGGCGCTCAAGGACAAGCCGGAGTGTTTCGCCGACCTGGCGCGCGCCCATTCGCGCTGCCCGTCAGCGGCGCAAGGCGGCAATCTTGGCCAACTCACCGCCGATCAAGTGACACCGGAATTCGCGGACGCGCTCGCGGACATGGCGCCGGGCGAGATCAGCGCCGCGCCGGTCGCCACCCGCTACGGCTTCCACATCATCCAGCTCGCACGCCGTCACGAGGGCAAGACCCTGCCCTTCGAGGCGGTGGCGGAACGCATCGCCGACTACTTGCGCGAGGCCGTTATGCACCGCGCCCAGGCGCAGTACATCGCGCGGCTGGTATCCGCGGCGCAGATCGAAGGCATCACGCTTGCCGGCGCTGCCGAGCACCGCGTCAACTGAAGGAGCCAGGCCATGCTGCTGGGCGATATCGTAAGGCAACTGACCGACGACGCGGCGGCCGCGGAAGTCATCATCAGCGTCGGTGATCTCACGCTGCTCACTGCGATGACCGACCGGGCTGAAAGCGAAGGCATGGACCTCGCGACCTTCAGCCAGGCCGCGGTGCGGCGCTATTCCGATTACGCCTCTGAGGAAGAGTGGGTCACGCTGCTCGGCCAGATCGGCCAGTCGGCCGATCCCGCGACGATCTACCTCAAGCGCGCCTTCGCCAGCGCGCTGCACGCTTGAGGACCGCATCATGGCTTCAAGCGTCTCCAACATCCTCGCGGTAACCTACTCCGACGGCTTTGCCGCCGACCGGCTGATCGCCGGGATTGCCTATCGGTTGCGCGATGACGGGATGACGGTCGCCGGGCTGGTGCAGATCAACACCGATGTGCCCGGCCGCACCAAATGCGACATGGCGGTCGAGGAGCTTTACACGCGCACGCGGTTCCAGTTGTCGGAAGACCGCGGCCCGGCGGCGCGCGGTTGCCGTCTCGATCACAGCCGATTGACGGACGCGGCCGGGTTGCTGATCGACGTGCTCGATCGGGAGCTCGACCTCATCGTCATCAACAAGTTCGGCAAGGTCGAAGCCGAAGGCGGCGGCCTGCGCGACCTCATCGGCCGCGCCGTGCTGCTCGGCATTCCGCTCATCGTCGGCGTGCCCTATCGCAATCTCGATCAGTGGCGCCATTTCGCCGCGGGCCTCTCCGACGAATGCGACGTGTCGCACGCCGCGGTCACCCGCTGGCTGGCCGCCAAAGGCTTCGCCACGAACTCCGACGACGATTCCAAACGGCCGCGAGACAGCCTCAGGCAGTAGCGCCATGTGCCTCGATCACCTGTTCGATCGCAACGTCGCCTGGGCGCAAGCCAAGACCCGCGACGATCCCGGCTATTTCGTACGCATGGCCGGCATCCAGAATCCGAAGCTGCTGTGGATCGGCTGTTCCGACAGCCGGGTCACCGCCAATGACGTGCTCGGTCTCGATCCCGGCGAAGTCTTCGTCCAGCGCAACATCGCCAACATGGTGCACACCAGCGACATGAACCTGCTCTCGGTGCTCGAATACGCTATCGAGATCCTGCGCATCGAACATGTCATCGTCTGCGGTCACTACGGCTGCGGCGGCATCCAGCGCGCGCTCGGCGACGAACGCACCGCGCTGGTCGATCACTGGTTGCAGCCGATCACCATGCTGTACCGCAAGCATCGGGCGTTGTTCGACACGATTGCCGACCCGGATGCTCGCATTAACCGCATGTGCGAACTGAATGTCGAGATGCAGGTGCGCCGCATCGCCGCCATCCCGACCGTCGAAAAGGCCTGGAACCGCGGCCAGAAGCTGCATCTGCACGGCTGGCTCTATGGTGTGACCGACGGCCTGCTGCGCGATCTCGGTCCGCATCTCTCGTCGGTGAAGGAGCGCGACGCGTTGATCAGCATCGACGATCGCGCCCGCCAGCCGGTCGAACCGGTCAGCGGCATGCGCCAGCATGCGCTTGCGGCCTTCGAGGCGGCGCAAAGCTGATCCCGCATCGATCCTCGCCTAGCGCAGCTTCATCTCGATGCGAACCATGTCGCCGCGATAGATGCCGTTCGCCACGAGGATGAGATGACCGTCCTGGTTGACGGCAACGCGCTGCACCTTGGCGACCGCTTCGCCGAGCGGAATGTTCAGCCGCGTCGAGGTTTCCAGATCGGCGGCGCCGATGGTCAATTCCTGGCGCGCATCGACGATCTTCTGGTCGGCGATATCGGCGACAAGCCGCATCGCTGTCGCCGTGGTGAAGGCGCTCTCGGGAATGAGCGGGACGATGCGCTCATCGACATAGACGTCGGCCAACAGAAAGGCGACGCCGTTGCGAGAATGCCGCCGCTTCAAATGCCGATAAGCCGGCGCCGGAATGCCGGCATCGCCGTGATACGGCGGCAGTTGCATATTGCGCTCGTCCGACAGGATCTCGATCACCGCGTTCTCGCGCGCGAGCAAGAGACCGGTCCAGTCGGTATGCACCTTGCACCACAGATCGCGCTGCGGCTGCTTCTTGACGAAGGTGCCCTTGGCGCGGAAACGCTCGATCAGACCATCGGCCTCGAGCAGATCGAGCGCCTGGCGGATCGTCATGCTGGCGACGCCGCATTGATCGGCGAGTTCTTTCACCGTCGGAATTTTGCTATCGACCAGCCACTCGCCGGATTCGATGCGGCGGCGGAACAGGCTCGCCAGTTGCAGATAGCGCGCAACCGAACTCTTGCGCAGCGCTTCAGCCGTGTTGTTGCCGAGAGCCTTCTGGTCCATCCGGTGCGCCGCCCGCTCCATGTGACCCACGAAGGGTCGCTATTGCCTTCGGGAGGCTAATGAGTTTTCCCGACAAAAACTAGCTTTTAATCAATTGACAGCCCGCTCTGGCGCCTTATTACTCATAAACCTAGCACATTAAGACATTCTGCAGCGCGGCGGCGGTGCCGCGCCGGGAGGGGCATTCGTGACTGGCAACCTGTCGCACATCAAGGTGCTCGATCTCAGCCGGGTCTTTGCCGGTCCCTGGGCGGCGCAGATGCTCGCCGATCTCGGCGCGGAAGTCATTAAGGTTGAACACGTTAAGGGCGGCGACGACGTCCGGCGCATGGGCGTGCCGCATCTGGGCCCCGACGGCGAGGCGACCGGCGAGACCTCGTCCTTCATGGCGATGAACCGCGGCAAGAAATCGATTGCCATCGACATGGGCACAGCCGAAGGCCAGGCGCTGATCCTGAAGCTCATCGATCGCGCCGACGTGCTGATCGAGAACTTCAAGGTCGGCAACCTCGCTCGTTTTGGCCTAGATTATCAGTCGGTCGCCAAGCGCAATCCACGCCTCATCTATTGCTCGATCACCGGCTTCGGCCAGACCGGGCCCTTGAGCCACCTCCCCGGCTACGACCCGATCTTCCAGGCAATGAGCGGCCTCCTCAGCATGACCGGCATTCCCGACGGCAAGCCGGGCGCCGGCCCGGCTCTGGTCGGCTATTCGATCTCCGACATCACCGCCGGGCTCTATGCCGTGGTCGCCATTCTCGCCGCGCTCAATCACCGCGACACCCAGTCGGGCCAAGGGCAGTTCATCGACATCGCCTTGCTCGACACCCAGATCCATGCGGCCTCGCACATGGCGATGAACTATCTGTCGTCCGGCAAGTTGCCGCGGCGCAACGGCACCGCGTCGCAGATCACCTGTCCGTGGCAGAGCTTCGATTGCGCCGACCGGCCGATCATGATCGCGGTCGGCAATGACACGCAGTTCCGCCGCTTCGTCGAGCTGCTCGGCCACCCCGAACTCGCCGACGACCCGCGCTTTGCGTCCAATCTCGAGCGCGTGCGCAACGCCGATGCGCTCATCCCGATCCTGGCCGAGTGCCTGAAGACCGACACCGCGGACAACTGGTACGCGGCACTCGACAAGGTCGGCGTGCCGAGCGGCCCGCTCAACACCTTCGAGGATGTGTTCGCGCACCCGCAGGTGCAGCATCGCGAGTTGCTGCAAA
>JAHCKF010000282.1 GCA_026125925.1 Pseudolabrys sp. | reverse complement strand
GGACAAGCCGGTCGCCGGCTTGCGCGTCGGCGTCAAGAATGGCGGCTGCGCCGGCATGGAATACACCATGGAATATGCCGACGCGGTGAAGCCGACCGACGAGGTGATCGAGGACAAGGGCGTCAAGATCCTGGTCGACCCCAAGGCCGTTCTGTTCCTGCTCGGCACGGAGATGGACTTCAAGACCGAAAAGCTGTCGTCCCAGTTTGTGTTCAACAATCCGAACCAGACCTCGGCCTGCGGCTGCGGCGAGAGCGTCCAGCTCACGCCGGCGCAGTTGTCCGGCGACGAGAAGCCCGCGCACTAAAGCGGGGGCCTGCCTTGGACCGCGACGACCTCGCCGAGTTCTTCGCGGCCTACGGTCCGGTCAGCGTCAAGCGCATGTTTTCCGGCTTCGGCATCTACGCCGAGGATGTCTGCTTTGCCGTCTTCCTGCGTGGCGAATTGTTCCTCAAGGCCGATCCTGCCGCCGTCGAGCGTTTCGAGGCCGAGGGCTCGACGCCGTTCAATTACAGCCAGACCCGCAGCGGCAAGGTCATCCAGGTCAATTCGTGGTGGCGCCTGCCGGCACGGCTCTATGACGAGCCGGAAGAACTCGCCGACTGGACCCGCGCCGCGGTTGCCGTTGCCCATGCGCTGAGCGCACGGAAGAAGGCAGCCAAGCGCAAGGCCACATCCGCGGCGAAGAAGCCGGCCCTCAAGAAACCGGCCAGGGCGAAATCCAGCCAAAAATTATCAGGCCGGGCGGCGGCGCCACGGCGAAAACTCAACAGGAAGAAGCGCTAGCCCGCGCGCCCGCGCCTTGACTCACATCGGCCTTTGCGAGCGAATGAGGCCGGTTGCAGGGGCAGGGAAGTCATGGCGTCGCGTTGGGTTGTGGGGGCCTGCGCCCGGATTCTGTGCCTGCTGCTGATGGCGGTGCTCCTTCCACGCGCCGCGCTGGCCGAGCCGAAAACCGGCGCGCCAAAGAGCGGCGCATCCTGCCAGGCCGCGCCGCAGAACGGCGACGACGACGGCGAAGACAACGAAGACAACAACGACAACGAGGGCGTGCGCTTCGGCGTCGGTGACGGCTGCGTCAAGGTCACCGCCGGCGTCTCCTACACCTATCAGCAGACCAAGCAGATCGCCGGCGTGCCGCGCATCGTCAATCGCAACGGCACCGTGACGCAGAACACCATGTCGCAATCGGTGACCGCGAGCAGCGGGCTGGAATACACCCGGCAGACGTCGCTCGGCGAGTTCAAGTCCACCATTGGCGGCGAATGGTCGAAGTCGACCGACGATGGCACCACCAACGGCAGCGCTTATTTCACCGGCTGGAGCGTCGGGCTGGGTGGCCTCACGGTCGGCTACACTGGTTCGCTGATGAGCTTCTGGGAGGGCAACTTTCTCACGAGCGCCAGTTCGCCAGGCCGCTCGGCGACCACCATCGTCTATGAGCACGCGTTCGGCGAAGCCGACAAGGTCGCGGCCGGCGTCGAGTCGAATCTGCCGACATCGCCGAATGCCGACACCGACATCTGGACGTTCGACTTCTCCAACCCGATCTATTCGCTGCGCTGGCGGCACGAGACCGAGGCGCTGACGACCCATGTCTCCGGCATCGTACGCCGCGCCGATTTCTCCAATTCACCGCTCCTGCCGCTGCTGCCGAACACCGCGACCGATCGCACCGGCTGGGCGGCGTCGATTGGACTGAGCGTGCCGACGCCGTTCATTACCGATGGCGACGAGGTGAGCATGCAGGCAACCTACGCGGTCGATGCCTCATCCTATCTCGGCACGACCAATGATCTCGTCGTCTATCAGAGCATCGTGCGCTCGATCGGACCGACCAAAGGCTGGAGCGCGGTGGCGTCCTATCATCACGAGTGGTCGGACGAATGGGAATCGAACATCTTCGCCAGTTTCGTGTCGGTGAAAGCCGATCTGCTCCTGGCCGACCCGGAGAGCGACACGTTCCGCACCGCGGTCAATCTGTACTGGAAGCCGGTCAAGCACCTGAAATTCGGCGCCGAATTCGGCTATGTCGATCTGAAGATCGCGCCCAACGGCGTCCTTGGCTTCTTCAACGGCAATAGCGGCCGCGCCTATATCGGCACGTTCTCAGTGTCGGCGGAATTGTAGGAGCGGTGCCACCGTTGTCGCTGTAGCCCGGATGGAGCCAACGGGTCGGCGCAAAGCGCCGCACGATGACAGGCTCCGCGAAATCCGGGGTCTTCGTCTGCATCATCCCGGCTTTCGCTGTGCTCCAGCCGGGCTACGGTCAATGCATTGTGGCGGGCAGGGCTCGCCGCGCTCAGGCGACCTGCATCGCGTCGTCCGGCGTCACTTCCGGATCGGTCTCGCAGATCACGCGGTTGCGGCCGTTGCGCTTGGCGGCGTAGAGGCAGGCATCGGCGCGGCCGATCAGCATGGTGGCGGTGTCGCCCGGCTGCAGCGCCGCGACGCCGATCGAGATGGTGACGCGGCCGAGATGCTCGCCGGTCGAGCGCTTCATCAGTTCCTTGGTCATCACCGCTCGGCGGATATGGTCGGCGACGGTGATCGCCGAACGCAGCGCGGTATTCGGCAGGATCACGGCAAATTCTTCGCCGCCGTAGCGCGCCGCGGTGTCCTGGCCCTTGACGTTCTGCTTCACCGACATGGCGACGAGGCGCAGCACCTGGTCGCCGGTGAGATGGCCGAAGGTGTCGTTGAACTTCTTGAAGTGGTCGATGTCGGTCAGCATCAGCGCCAGCGGCTCGTTGCCCTCGCGGGCGAGGGCGATCGCTTCGTCGAGCGTGGTGTCGAAGAACTTGCGGTTGGCGAGCTGGGTCAGCGGATCGGTCAGGCTCTCGGTGCGCACCGCCTCGAGGTTGACCTGAAGCTCGTTGATTTCCTGCTTGGAGGCGCTGAGGCGCTCTTCCAATTGCTGGTTCGACTCTTCCATTTCCTTGGCGGTCGCCACCAGCCCCTCGACGATGGCGCGCAGGCCTTCGCGATCGGAGGCGCCAATCTTCTCGCTCATGCCGGCAAGGCTTTCGGTGTAGCTCGACGCGCTGCCGGCGGCGGCGTCGATCATCGCCATGACCTGCTCGATCTCGCCCATGACCTTGGAGCCGACGGTGTCGATGCGGTCGGTGAGGCGGTTCGGCGCCAGATAGGTTTCGTAGATGCTGTCGAGATCGGCATCGGTCAGCGTGCCGCTCTGACTCAGCGTCTCGTTGATCTTCTGATTGAGCGAGGGGTGATAACCGGTCGCGTAGGAGTACCAGATCTCGTAGTTGCGGGGAGTAGCGGCGTGACGCAGCGCCTTGATCTGGCCAAGCGCGATGTCGCAGAACGCCATCGTGCGTTCATGTTCGTCGCTTTCGCCACTCATCCGAAAAGCCCCCTTGAGGCCTTCTGCCCGTGGGTCTCCAGCCGCGCGCCATCATGGCCACGTTATGTCCCCGGAGCGAACGGTATTCCAGGTATATGAATCGGGGGTAAATGCGGAACCGGTTGCAGGGGACAAAATGCCACCTGCACGCGCGACGCTACGATACTACCTTTAGGCCTTTAGATTCACCGGCCGCAGAAGGAAAGCGGGCAGGTGGCTGGCATCCGGCTCGACATTGTCGCGGGCTGCGCGGTCCCGATAAGGTTGTGGCTCGCGGGCGCGCACGGGAGCCGGCTTTTCGGCGCGTGGCGTTGAATTTTCTGTCCGCGGGGCCGCGGCTTGTTCGCGGCGCGGCTTGGGCTCGCGGCCTTCCTGCGAACGCTGACCGCGCGGTTGACGGTTACGGCCGCCACCGCGGCCGCGCTCGCTATGGCGCGCGGGGCGCTCACCTGGCTCGGCAGCGGCAACCGGCTCGCCCATCCACGGGATGGTCATGCCCATCAGCTTCTCGATGGTCGCAACCGACTTGGTATCGAACGGCGCCACCAGCGAGATCGCCGTGCCGGACAGACCGGCGCGGCCGGTGCGGCCGATGCGGTGGACGTAATCGTCGGGGTGATGCGGCACGTCGAAATTGAACACATGGCTCACGGCCGGAATGTCGAGACCGCGCGCCGCGACGTCGGACGCGATCAGCAGCTTGGCCTCGCCCTTGCGGAAGGCATCGAGCGCGGCGGTACGCGAGGTCTGGTCGAGATCGCCGTGCAGCGCCACGGCGTTGTAGCCGTGCTTGACCAGCGATTTGTGCAGCACCGCGACTTCGCGCTTGCGGTTGCAGAAGATGATGGCGTTCTTGAAATTCTCGGCGCTGTCGATGAGGTGGCGCAAGGTGGCGCGCTTCTCGAAATCCTCGCGGCCGACGGCGACCTGCAACTGCGTGATGGTGCTGGCGGCGGTGGCCGGCTTGGACACTTCGACGCGCACCGGATTGTGCAGGAAGTTGTCGGCGATGCGCTGGATTTCCGGCGGCATGGTCGCCGTGAAGAACAAGGTCTGGCGCGTGAACGGCACCAGCTTGCCGATGCGCTCGATGTCCGGGATGAAGCCCATGTCGAGCATGCGGTCGGCTTCGTCGATGATCAGCAGTTCGCAACCCGACAGCAGCAGGCGTCCGCGCTCGGAGTGATCGAGCAGGCGGCCGGGCGTCGCGATCAGCACGTCGACGCCGCGCAGGAGCTTGGCATCCTGATCGCCGAACGACACGCCGCCGATGATGAGGGCGACGTTGAGCTTGTGGTTCTTGCCGTATTTCTCGAAGCTTTCCGCCACCTGGGCGGCGAGCTCGCGGGTCGGCTCGAGGATCAGCGTGCGCGGCATGCGGGCCCGGGCGCGGCCCTTCTCGAGCATGGTCAGCATCGGCAGGACGAAGGCGGCGGTCTTGCCGGTGCCCGTCTGCGCGATGCCGAGAACATCGCGGCGGGCCAGAACGTGCGGGATGGCTTGTTCTTGGATGGGGGTCGGGGTCTTGTAACCGGCAGCGTCGATCGCGCCGATGACCTTGTCGGACAAACCGAGTTCGGAAAAGCTCATGAATCCTCGAGCTGCGACCGT
>JAHCKF010000281.1 GCA_026125925.1 Pseudolabrys sp. | reverse complement strand
TCGGCGGGGCTGAGCTTCATGTGCGCGCCGAAGTTCTCGTACCAGGCGGCGCTGTCATTGGCGCCGCCAACCAGCTTCTCCAGCACCGGGCGGCGCGCCGCCTCGTAGGCGGCGAAGGCGGCCGGCGCGTCCTGCGGATGCGCCGCCAGCGCCTTGTCGAGCGCGATGGCGTCTTCCAGCGCCAGACGCGTGCCGGAGCCGATGGAAAAATGCGCGGTATGCAGGGCGTCGCCCAACAGCACATATTTGCCGTGCGACCAGCGTTCGTTGTGCACCAGCGGAAATTGCCGCCAGATCGAATTGTTGGCGATCAGCGGCTCGCCATCGAGCACGCCCGCGAACACCTTCTCGCAGAAAGCCTGCGATGACGCGGCGTCCATTTGCGCCAGGCCTGCGCGCGCAAAGGTGTCAGCGCCGGTCTCAACGATGAAGGTCGAGCGGTCGCCCGCGTAGCGATAATGATGCGCGTTGAACGCGCCCCATTCGGTCTCGACGAAAGTCTGCGTCAGCGTCTCGAACACCTGCCCGGTGCCGAACCAGGCAAAGCGGTTGGTGAGATGGCCGACCGTCGCACCGAGTTCGCTGGCAAACGTCCGCCGCACCAGCGAATTAACGCCGTCGGCGCCGACGACGATGTCGAACTCGCTGAGATCGTCGAGCGATTTCACCGCGCAGCCGAAGATCGTGGTGGCGTTGACCGAGGCGGCACGCGCCTGCAGCAATTGCAGCAGTTTCAGCCGCTCGATGGCGGCAAAGCCGATGCCGTCGATGACGATGCGCCCGCGCGGATGATTGAGCGTCATATCGCGCCAGGACACCATCGACGGCACGATCGCCGCGTAGGTGTCCTCGTCATCCTCGCGCAGGAAATCGAGCGCGCGATCGGAGAATACGACGCCGAAGCCGAAGGTGGCGTCGGCCGGATTCTGCTCAATCACGGTGACGTCGGCGCCGGGCTGCCGGCGCTTGATCAGATAAGCAAGATAAAGGCCGGCCGGGCCGGCGCCGAGAATGGCGATGCGCATGGGAGCATCCTGTCACAGTGAACAGACGCGCGGAATCCAGGCACCACAGAAAGATAATTCTTGTCATCGCCGGGCTTGACCCGGCGATCCCGCTTAGGGACGCACTGTGCCCACCTAAACGAGATGGCCGGGTCAAGCCCGGCCATGACAACGTTTTATGTTCGCGTGCGTGGCGAGCTAGATCGTCTGATTGTACTCGCCGACGTCCGGGAAGGTGCGCAGCACGCCGTCAACCGACTTGAACATCTCGCGCATGCGCGCTTCCGACACCGGGCTTTCGACCACGACGACCAGCTCCGGCTTGTTCGACGAGGCGCGGACCAGGCCCCAGGTGCCGTCCTCGACCGTGACGCGCACCCCGTTGACGGTGACGAGATCGCGGATCGGCTGGCCGGCGAAGCGCGAGCCGTCCTTCTTCAGGCCCTCGAAGTGTTTCACCACCGCATCGACGATGCCGTATTTCTTCTCGTCGTCGCAATGCGGCGCCATGGTCGGCGAGCCCCAGGTCTTGGGCAGCGCCTTGCGCAGGTCGGCCATGGTCTTTCCCGGATTGCGGTCGAGCATGTCGCAGACCGCGAGCCCGAAGATCATGCCGTCGTCGTAGCCGCGGCCGAACGGCCGGTTGAAGAAGAAGTGGCCGGACTTCTCGAAGCCGGCAACCGCGCCGAGCTCGTTGACGCGGCGCTTGATGTAGGAGTGACCGGTCTTCCAGTAATCGACCTTGACGCCGTTCGCCTTCAGCACCGGATCGGTGAGGAACAGGCCGGTCGATTTCACGTCAACCACGAAGGTCGCGCTCTTGTGCAGGCTCGACATGTCGCGCGCCAGCATGACGCCGACCTTGTCGGCGAAGATCTCCTCGCCCTCGTTATCGACGACGCCGCAACGGTCGCCGTCGCCGTCGAAGCCGAGCGCGACGTCCGCCTTGTTCATCAGCACCGCATCGCGCATGGCGTGCAGCATCTTCATGTCTTCGGTGTTCGGATTGTAGCGCGGGAAGGTGTGGTCGAGATTGCAATCGAGCGGCACCACTTCGCAGCCGATGGCTTCGAGAATGCGCGGTGCAAAGGCGCCGGCAGTGCCGTTGCCGCAGGCGGCGACGACCTTGAGCTTGCGTTTGATCTTCGGCCGCTTGGTCAGATCGGCGATGTAGCGGTCGGGGAAATTCTCGACGAAGTGATAGGAGCCGCCGCCCTTGAGATCGAACTTGGCGCCGAGCACGATCTCCTTGAGCCGCGTCATTTCCTGCGGGCCGAAGGTGAGCGGCCGGTTGGCGCCCATCTTCACGCCGGTCCAGCCATTGTCGTTGTGCGAGGCCGTCACCATGGCGACGCAGGGCACGTCGAGTTCGAACTGCGCGAAATAGGCCATCGGCGTGATGCACAGACCGATGTCGTGCACCTTGCAGCCGGCGGCGAGCAGGCCGGAGATCAGCGCCATCTTCACCGAGGCCGAGTAGCCGCGGAAGTCGTGGCCGGTGACGATCTCGGGCTTGACGCCCATCTCCTTGATCAGCGTGCCCAGCCCCATGCCGAGCGCCTGCACGCCCATCAGGTTGATTTCTTTTTCCAGGAGCCAGCGCGCGTCATATTCGCGGAAGCCGGTCGGCTTCACCAGCGGCGAGGACTCATAGGCATAGGTGTTCGGCGTCAGCGCCGGCTTCGGGGTCGGATACATCAAAGCCTCGAATGGGATGGCAGGAAATCAGACAGGAAATCAGGCAGGACAATAACGTCAGGGAAATTGCCACTTGATTACCCTAACGCGCGAGGGGTTCAAATAGCTCCGCCTCGGGGCCGGAAAATGGCAGAAAATCTCGGCGCTATCAGGTACCGCGCGGTTTGGCCCGCCGCGTCGGCAGCGCCGAGGCCGGATCGTCCGGCCACGGATGCCGGGGATACCGGCCGCGCATCTCGGTGCGGACGTCGGCGTAAGAACCACGCCAGAATCCGGGCAGGTCGCGCGTGATCTGGACCGGTTTGTGACCGGGCGACAGCAATTCGATGACCAGCGGAATACGGCCGCCGGCAATCGAGGGATGTTGCGACAGGCCGAACAATTCCTGCAGCCGGATCGAGATGGTCGGGCCCTGCTCGGCTTCGTAATCGATGGCGGCATTGGTGCCGGTCGGCGCCGTGAAATGCGTCGGCGCCTCCTCGTCAAGACGGCGGCGCCTATTCCAGGGCACCAGATTGCTGACGGCGTCGAACAGTTCGCCGGATGAAATCTGGCTGCGCGCGGTCTTGTCCATCAGCAAGGGCTCGAGCCAGGCCTCGGCGCTGGCGGCAAGCCCGTCGTCGGACAGATCGGGCCACTCGTCGCCTTCTGCCTTGCGCAGGAATTGAACGCGGGTGCGGAATTGCAACGCCGCCTTGCTCCAGTCGAGTTTGCCGATGCCTTGCGCAACCACTCCCTGCGCCAGGATGTGGGCGGTGTCGGCATTCGGCGTCACCTGTTTAATCTGTTCGGCAAGGACGATGGAGCCCAGACGGCGGGTGCGCCGGGCCCGCAGCGAGGCCGAGGCATTGTCGAACGACACCACGTCGCGGTCTTCGATCCTGCCGGCGAAACGCTGCTCGATCTCCTCCAGCGCGATCGGCGCGGCCAGCACGATGCGGCTGGCATGGGCGGCGCCGGTCAGTTCGGCGACGACGATGAACGGCTCGCGCGCCAGGTTCGAGGCCGCATCGACTTGGCCGCCGCGGCCATTGGCCAGCAGGAAGGGGCCGCCCGCGCCACGGTTCCTGGCGACGCGGTCGGGATAGGCCAGCGACAAGATGGCGCCGACGGACATGTCCCCGCTGCCGTTGCCGGACGCCCAGCGCTTCGCCATGGCCCGCGCATCCTCGGCGCGGCGCGAGCGGTCGCGGCGGAATTGGTCGAGCCGGTGCGTCAGATCGACGTCATCGCCGCCGAGACCGCGCTCGGTCAGGATCGCGGCGATGTTCGCCGCCTGCGCCCCGGCGCCCGCTTCGCCGGCGTCGACCACCATGCGCGCCAGCCGCGGCGGCAGCGGCAGCGCCCGCAGCTTGCGGCCCTCGTCGGTGATGCGGCCCTGTGCATCGAGTGCCGTGAGTTCGCTGAGCAGCGCCCGCGCCTCCTTCATCGCCGCCTGCGGCGGCGCGTCGAGGAAGGCGAGCTTGCCGGCGTCGCTGGCGCCCCACTGCGCCAGATCGAGCACGAAGCTCGACAGATCGGCGGACAATATCTCCGGCCGCGTATAGGCATCGAACGAGCCCGTCTGCGGCTCGTCCCACAACCGATAACAGACACCTGTCTCGGTGCGGCCGGCCCGGCCGCGGCGCTGGTCGGCGGCGGCGCGCGACACGCGCACGGTCTCGAGCCGCGTCAGGCCGACGTCCGGCTCGTAGCGCGGCACCCGCGCCAATCCGGAATCGATGACGACGCGCACGCCCTCGATAGTCAGCGACGTCTCGGCAATCGAGGTCGCCAGCACCACCTTGCGCTTGCCCGGCGGCGCCGGCGAGATGGCGCGATCCTGATCGCGCGCCTCGAGCGCGCCGTAGAGCGCAACGATATCGATATCCGGATCGCGCACTTCATCCTTGAGGATCGTCTCGGTGCGGCGGATTTCGCCGGCCCCGGGCAGAAACACCAGCAGCGACCCCGTGTCGGCGCGCAGCGCGCGCTTTGCCGCATCGGCCACCTGCCGCTCGATGCGCTCGCGCGGATCGCGGCCGAGATAGCGCGTCTCCACCGGAAAGGCGCGGCCTTCGCTGGTCACCACCGGCGCGTCGCGGAGCAAAGCGGCGACACGGGCACCGTCGAGCGTCGCCGACATCACCAGCACTTTCAAGTCGTCGCGCAGGCCGTCCTGCACGTCGCGGGCCAGCGCAAGGCCGAGATCGGCATCGAGCGAGCGCTCATGGAATTCGTCGAACAGCACGGCGGCGATGCCGTCGAGCGAGGGATCGTCGAGCACCAGCCGCGTGAACACACCTTC
>JAHCKF010000280.1 GCA_026125925.1 Pseudolabrys sp. | reverse complement strand
GCTGGGCGAAGGCGCGGGTCAGCGAGCCGCCACCGGCCATCAGCGCTGCAGTCGCGGCGCTGACCTGGAGCATTTCACGGCGGGTGATCATGACGCAGACGGCTCCTGTGGCTTCGATTGGCCCGGTTTCCCCCGATCATCACGTTGTGAACGGGGCGAACCGGGAACGGGCGCGCTCGCCACGGGTTAGTGTGGCGAACCCAATAGAGGTGACACCCCATGGAGGTGACCATGAAGAAACTGATCGCAGTGGCCGTGGCCACGGCGCTTGTTGCCAGCGTCGCGCCGGCGATGGCGGCCGGGAAGAAGCATCACGGCAAGCGCACCCACCACTACGTGACGCGCGACGGCTACTACAAACCCGGTATCCCGAAGCGCGACCCGGGCCGCTACAGCAACCTGCCCGGCAAGGACGCCCAGTATTCGAAGGCCTACATCCGGGATCACTGAACCGACCATCGACCTTGAGGCCGCCGCTTCCCGGCGGCCTCCGTTTTTCTTTTGGCGTTCGCTAGTGCCGGATCCCCGGCACGCTCAGTTTCAAGCCTTCGTTCTGCGCGGCGAGATACAGTTCAAGATCGCCGTATTCCTTGGCATCCGGCGGCAGTTCGTCGCCGCGGATGTTAACCGAGCACCACTGGAACCGCTGGCGAATGTCCCACACCGTCTGCAGCGAGGTGCGCCAGGTCGGGAAGTGGTCGTACTGCCCCTTCGGCTCGCCGAGCCATTGGCCGCGGATCCAATGGTTTGCCACTTTGTCGTGGCAATCGGTGCAGGCCATGTTGAGCTGGCCGATCTTGCGCTTGGCGAGTTCGGCACCGCGTTCGATCGCCGCCTTGGAGTCCGCGCTCGTGGTATCCACCTTGATCGGCGCGCCGTTTGCCAGATTGTGCAGGTAGATGGACATCGCCCGGTTCGGATCGGTTTCCATCAGCCAGTCGGCGCCAGTCGTAGCCTTGGCGTGACGGGTGATGAACTCCTCGACGCCGAGGACCTTGTTAAGGCGCGGCTCCCACTTCGGCATGGCTGCGGCCCAGGTCTTGAACTCGGCCGCGGCGTTGCTGTGGCAGCTCTGGCACGACTTGCCGGTCGCTCCGGCCTGCTTCCAGAGTTCCTGCGCCGTGTCGATTTTCCACATCGCCGGATTCTCGATCGAATCGAGATTGTCGCGCTTCTCGACCGGCGGCGGACGCTTCTCGGGATTGTCGACCTCGACCTTAAACACGGCCGGCTTCTTGAGCGTCTTCAGGAAGGCGACGATGTCCATGATCTCGGCATCGGTGAACAGTTCGTGGCTGCCCCACGGCGGCATCACCGTTTCCGCGTTATAGACCCGCGCGTCGTAGACGTAATTGAACAGCCACTCATCCTCGCGTCCGGCGTTGCCGATCTCGGAGAGGTCGGGTGCGACGTTGCCCGGCTGGTCGGCGTTGCCGGCCTGCCCCATCACGTGGCAGGCGAGGCAGGAGCCGCCGCGGGAGCGGTCCGCAACGAGCTTGGCGCCCTTGGCGGCATCGCCAGGCGTCAGCCCTGCGATCTTGCGCGGCTCCTTCGGTGCCGGCGCCGTCGCCAGATGGCCGAGCGTGTTGTATTTCGAATAATCGCGGCTCGGCCAGCCCGGATAGCGCTTCCACGGCCGCACCGATGCGTCGCCCTTGAGTTCGAGCGGCGCCTCTTTCTTGGTCTGCGCGATGGCCGAGTCCGGCACCAGCATCGCCGCGCCCGCCGCCATCGCCACCAGCGCGGCCGTACCGGCCGCCATCAACCCTGCCCGCTTCATCTCTCGTCCTCCCAACCCGTCTTTTATGGTCCGCTGCACATCGTGCGTTCGGCAGCGGTTGTCAGGCTACTTCGATTTTCGATTCGGCCGTCGTCACCGTGCCGTCGTCGTCAGTCCATGAGAACTTGAAAGTGCCGCTGGCCTCGACCTTGGCATAGAACTGCAGATAGGGATTGGCCGCGATCGCCGGCTCGAGCGTCGTCGAGAAAACCGGCTTGCCGTCGAACTCGGCGACGAACTTGTTGATGATCTTGCGCGGGATGACCTTGCCGTCCTTATCCTTGCGCTGACCGGACTCCATGATGTGCGGCATCAGGGTCTTGATCTCGATGATCTCGCCCTTCTTGGCCGTCTTCGGCACTCTGATCTTCGGCGTGTCCGCCATGATAGCCTCCTGAATGTCGTTCTGAGCTCAGCCGCCGCAGCCGCCGATGGTGACCTTGACCAGCTTCGAAGCGGTATAGAACGCGCCCTTCGAGGTCTTCGCGGTCACCACGATGTTCTGCGTGGTGGCGAGACGGATACGGGTGGAGGCCTCGGCCTTGCCCGACAACGGGGTGAAATGGAACGTGGCGACGCCGGGGTTCGGGTTGCCCTCGGCCACGACCAGAACATCAGTGACGTGATCGTCCGCGGTCATCGGCGCGTCGACCGAAATCGACAGCGGCACGGTGTTGCCGTTTTCGGCGATTTCCGGCAGTTCGATGGAAATCTTACCTTCGGTCGCCGCCTTGCCGCCAGTGAATTTGGTAATATCGGCTTTGGCGGCTTCAGGCGTCGCCGCGGCGTCGCGCCCCCAGCCGAGAACGGAAAGCGTCGCGCCAGCGGCGCCCAGCGCCAACGCCGCACGACGAGAAATTTGCTGCATCGATACTCCTCCCGGAAATTCATTCGGAGCGACCGCCCGCCCCGCGTTAAGCGACCATAACTGCGGTTGTGGGAACGTCAATTCATATTCACAGCAAAGAATGTAATTTTGCAGCGCAGCAAACGGTAAAACGGAATCGCTACGTATGAGGCGCGCCGTGGATGGAATTTTTCAACGGCAGACCGGGGAAATCAGCTCGGCTGCGACTTCAGGAAATCGCGAAAACTCTTGGTTTGATAGGCCTTGTCGCGAACAAAGCGAAACATCGCGAGGAAATCGTCAGGCCGCAGATAGCCCGGCGCGCGCGCAACCTCCCGCTTCTGCGGCTCGCGGCCCTTCATGGCGACGGTATCCTCGTCGAAAAACTGAAAGGTCGGCGTGAAGCGGACGCCGTACTTCGCCGCCAGCTCCTTTTCCGACAACTCCTGGCCGTCGAAATCCTTGACCTTGCGCGAGCCGATGATGTTGAGCTGCAGCACGACAAAATTGGCCTTGATGTAGTCGGAGATATCGGCCCGGGCGAAATTGACGAAATGCGTCTCCTTGCAATAGGGGCAGCCCTTGAGTTCCCACATTACGACGAAGCGCTTGCCGGCTTTGCGGGCGTCCTCGAGATCGTCCGGCAGCTCCAGGAAGCTTTCGAGGAACCACGGCTCCTTGTAGAGCCCGTCGTCGGTCAAAATCGGCTCGGCGCCCGCAGGGCTCAAGGCCAGGGCCGACACCGCCGCCGCGCCAAGCATCACATGCCGCCGGGATATTGCCATCGACTTCACCTTGCGCGCGGATTCCCCGCGCCTTGATATTCATCTTAGCATATATCTGCGCCGCACAGCCGGGTGAATGCCATGTCAATGAGACTGCCGATCAATTTTGCGCGCGCGGCGATCCTCGCCCTCGCCCTGGGGATGACGACCGCGGCGGGCGCCGACGACCTCGTCGACTTCAACGCCGCGGTCGAGCGCGCCGCCTCGCATAATCGCGTCGCCGACGGCTATCTGCGCACCGGGAATGTCGACCTCGCCTCGCTGGAGATCGACCGGCTGCGCGAGGCCTGGGCGGCGCTGACCGAACGATTCGGCGGCAAGCGGCCCGCAGCGTTCAAGGACAGTCAGCTTTACACCACGACTCTGCTCAAGATCAGCACCAGCCTGGTCGCCGCCGACATGATGCTGCAAACCGGGCGCCTCGAGGCGGCGCGCGCCTCGCTTGAGGGCATCCGCGCCGATCTCTACAAGCTGCGCCAGTCCGCCGGCATCGTCGTGCTCGCCGACTGCGTGCGAGACGCCAACGCCATCGCCGACAAGCTGATGGTGTTCTACAAAGCGATGGATTGGAACAACGCCGGGCAGCGCCAGGCGCTGGGCGACGGCGCCGCCGATTACGTCAAGACCATGGACCGCTGCGATGCCATCGCCAGTCCGGATATCCGCAACAATCCGGAATTCCGCCGCCTGGTCGATGGTGCCCGCGCCGGCATGGCCTTCATCCCCAAGGCCATCGAGACGCGCGACACCAACCTGCTGCAGCGCGTGCTCAGCGAACTGCGCTCGTTCGATAACCTGCTGGCGTTCCGCTTCGGTTAAACTCGCTCGCGGCGCCGGCTCATCACGGTTGCCGTCAGGATCAGGCACGACACGAAGACGACGATCAAGGTCGCCAGCGCGTTGATCTGCGGCGAGACGCCGAGCCGCACGCTGGAGAACACCACGATCGGCAGCGTCGAGGCGCCGGGCCCGGTGACGAAGCTCGCCACTACGACGTCGTCGAGCGACAGCGTGAAGGCCAGCAGCCAGCCGGCGGCGATGGCCGGCATCAGCAACGGCAAGGTGACACGGCGGAACGTCCGCCACGGCGTCGCACCGAGGATGGCGGCCGCCTCGTCGAGCGACGGATCGAGCTGGGTCAGCCGCGCCCGGATGACGACCGTCGCATAGGCCGTGCCGAACGAGGCATGCGCCAGCGTGATCGTCAGCGCGCCGCGCTCGGCCGGCCAGCCGATGGCGTTGCCGAGCACAACGAACAACAGGAGCAGCGACAGGCCGATCAGCACCTCCGGCACGATCAGCGGCAGCATCACCAGCGCCTCATAGCCGCGCTCGGCGAAGAACGGCCTCAGCCGTTGCAGGGCAAACGCCGCAGCCGTGCCGAGCAACACGGACAAGGTGGCGCTCACGGCAGCCACGCGCAACGAGAGCCAGGCGGCGTCGAGCAGTTGTTCGTTCTCCCGAAGCGCGCCGTACCAGCGCAGCGAGGCATGGCTCCACACCGTGACCAAGCGGCTGTCGTTGAACGAATAGACGATCAGGATCGCAATCGGCACATAGAGGAAGGCGTAGCCGAAGC
>JAHCKF010000028.1 GCA_026125925.1 Pseudolabrys sp. | reverse complement strand
TGGTCGCCATTGTCGCCAGCGTCACGCTCGACCGCGGCCTCGACCGGCTGTTCTCGACGCGCACCCGCGCCGCCATCGAGAACTCGCTCATCGTCGCCGAAGCCTATTTGCGCGATCACGCGCAGATCGTGCGCTCCGACATCCTGGTCATGGCTTTCGACCTGTCGCGTTCGAAATCGGTCATCGAGGAGAATCCGGAGCAGCTCAAGCAATTCCTGACCTTCCAGGCCGCCGTGCGTGGCCTGGCCGCCGCCATCATTTTCGACGGCGACCTCAAGGAGGTCGCCCGGGCCGACGTGCGCGTCAACCAGACTTTCGCGCTGCCGCCGCGCGAGGCCCTGCCGACCATCAGCGACAAGGAACCGCAGCTCGTCCTGCTGCCCGACACCAATTACGTCGCGGCGATGATCAAGCTGCAGAACTACGACAACCGCTATCTCTATGTGACGCGCCTGCTCGATCCGCGCGTCGTGCCGCAACTGCGCGAGACCCGCGCCAGCGTCTCGGAATACATCGCCATCGAGCAGCGGCGCTTCGGCGTGCAGGTCGCTTTCGGCCTGATGTACACCGTGATCGCGCTGATCGTGCTGTTGTCGGCGGTGTGGCTCGGCTTCAACTTCGCCAATAAGCTGGTGGCGCCGATCCGCCGCCTGATCGGCGCTGCCAACGCGGTGTCGGAGGGCAATCTGTTCGTCCGCGTGCCGGTGCGCCAGTCGGAAGGCGATCTCGCCCATCTCGGCGAAACCTTCAACCGCATGACGCAGGAGTTGCGCACGCAGCGCGACGATCTGGTGCGCGCGCGCGATGTCATCGACACGCGCCGCATCTTCACCGAGGCGGTGCTGGCCGGCGCCAGCGCCGGCGTCATCGGCGTCGATTCATTCGGCAATGTGAGCATCCTCAACCGCTCGGCGGAAAAGCTGATCGGCTTTACCGAGGCACAGGCGATCGGCAAGCCGTTGATCGAGGTGTTCCCGGAGCTTGCCGGCATCATGCTCGCCGCCAAACATGGCGGGCGCACGCAGGACCAGGTGACGATCAACCGGGCAGGGCGCGAGCGCAACCTGTCGGTCCGCGTCACCAGCGAGCGCTCCGGCGCCTCGGACCACGGCTACGTCATCACGCTCGACGACATCACCGAGCTCGTCACCGCGCAACGCTCGTCGGCCTGGGCCGATATTGCCCGGCGCATTGCCCACGAAATCAAGAATCCGCTGACGCCGATCCAGCTTTCGGCCGAACGCCTGCGCCGTAAATACGGCAAGGTCATCGGCGAAGACAGCGGCGGCGTTTTCCAGCAATGCACCGACACCATCATCCGCCAGGTCGATGACATCCGGCAGATGGTCGACGAGTTCTCCAAATTCGCGCGCATGCCCAAACCGGTGATCGCCGGCGAAGACGTTGCCGATACCGTAAGGCAGGCCGTGTTCCTGCAGCGCGTCGGCAATCCCGAGCTCGAGATAACCGCCGAGGTCGCTGAATCGCCGATGCCGGCGCAGATCGACCGCCGCCTGATCTCGCAGGCGCTGACCAACCTCATCAAGAACGCGACCGAAGCGGTCGCCGCCGTGCCGCCAGAGGAACTCACGAAGGACGGCGGCAAGGGCGCCATCCGTGTCTTTGCCGCGCGCGAGGGCGGCGACATCGTCATCGACATTGTCGACAACGGCATCGGCTTGCCACGCGAAAACCGCAACCGTCTGATGGAGCCTTATGTGACGACGCGCGAGAAGGGCACGGGCCTTGGTCTTGCCATCGTCGGCCGCATTCTCGAAGAGCACGGCGGCGGCCTCGAACTGCGCGACGCTGCCGACAAGATCCCCGGCCAGCGCGGCGCCTGGATGCGGATGCGATTTGCCGCCGCGGGCAAACCGCCGGCGCGCCCCGCCAACGAAACCGAAGTGGCCACTCCTGTGACAGTGGCCGAAAAGACGACCAACGAGTAAGCATCATGTCCGCCGAAATTCTCATCGTCGACGACGAAGCCGATATTCGCGATCTGGTCGCCGGCATCCTGGAAGACGAAGGCTTCACCGCGCGCACGGCGCGCAATAGCGACGACGCCTTGCAGTCGATCGTGACGCGGCGGCCGAACCTGATCTTCCTCGATATCTGGCTGCAGGGCTCCAAGCTCGACGGCCTGCAATTGCTCGGCATCCTCAAGGGCGAGCATCCCGAGATACCGATCGTCATGATCTCGGGGCACGGCAACATCGAAACCGCGGTCGCCGCCATCAAGCAGGGCGCCTACGACTTCATCGAGAAACCGTTCAAGGCCGACCGCCTGGTGCTGGTCGCCGAGCGCGCGCTGGAAACCTCGCGGCTCAAGCGCGAAGTGCGTCACCTGAAACAGCAGGCGCCGTCGCCGTCCATGCTGGTCGGGCAGTCGGCTTCGATGTCGTCGCTGCGCCAGGCAATTGATCGCGTCGCGCCCACCAACAGCCGCGTGCTGATTGTCGGCCCCTCGGGAGCCGGCAAGGAACTGGCCGCGCGCACCATGCATCAGTTGTCGGGACGGGCGAGCGGTCCCTTCATCGTCATCAACGCCGCCGCGATCACGCCCGAGCGCATGGAGACCGAGTTGTTCGGCGTCGAGGCGAACGGCGCTGACGCGCGCAAGCCCGGCGCGCTCGAAGAGGCGCATGGCGGCACCTTGTTCATCGACGACGTCGCCGACCTGCCGCGCGAGACCCAGAACAAGATCCTGCGCGTGCTCGTCGATCAGACATTCAGCCGCGTCGGCGGCTCGAGCAAGGTGGCGGTCGATGTGCGCATCGTCGCCTCGACCTCGCGCAACCTGGAGACCGCGATCGCCCAGGGCGAGTTCCGCGAGGACCTTTATCACCGCCTGTCGGTGGTGCCGATCCGCGTGCCGGCCTTGTCGGAACGGCGCGAGGATATCCCATCGCTCATCGATTATTTCATGGATCAGATCTCGCAATCGACCGGCCTGCCGAAGCGCCACATCGGAGAAGACGCCATGGCCGTGCTGCAATCGCATAACTGGCCGGGCAATGTCCGCCAGTTGCGCAACAACATCGAGCGGCTGATGATCCTGGCCGGCGGCGATCCCGATGCCGTGATCGATGCCAGCATGCTGCCGCAGGATGTCGGCTCCATGGTGCCGGCGATGCCCAACGGCAATGGCGGCGAGCAGTTGATGGGCCTGCCGCTGCGCGACGCGCGCGAGGTGTTCGAACGCGAATATCTGGTGGCGCAGATCTCGCGCTTCGGCGGTAACATTTCACGCACCGCCGAATTCGTCGGCATGGAGCGCTCGGCCTTGCATCGCAAGCTCAAGGCGCTGGGGATTGGGTAAGATGCCAGTGTCCCATCATTCCGGGACGCCGCGAAGCGGCGGGCCCGGAATCCATACTCCGCAGCACCGGGATTATGGATTCCGGGCTCACGACCTTCGGTCGTGCCCCGGAATGACTGGGGAAACCTGACATGTCCCGCATCGCTTACGTCAATGGCCGCTATTTGCCGCGCAGCATGGCCGCGGTCGGCATCGAGGATCGCGGTTTCCAGTTTGCCGACGGCGTCTACGAAGTCTGCGAGGTGAGGGGCGGCAAACTCGTCGATGAGCGCCGCCACATGGCGCGGTTGCAGCGCTCGCTCGACCTCCTGCGCATGGCCCGGCCGATGCCGGCGTCCTCGCTTGCCGTCGTCATGCGCGAGACCGTGCGCCGCAACCGGGTCGTCAACGGCGTTGTCTATGTCCAAGTGACGCGTGGCGAGATGCGCCGCGATTTTCCGTTTCCGCCGGCAGGCACGCCGACGACCGTGGTCGTCACCGCGCGAAGCAATGATCTCGCCAAGATCGAGGCGCAGGCCGAAGCCGGCATTGCGGTCGTCACGGTGCCGGACGAGCGCTGGCGGCATGTCGATATCAAATCGGTGTCGCTGCTGCCGAATGTGCTGGCGAAGCAGCAGGCGCGCGAGCAGGGCGCCCGCGAGGCCTGGCTGGTGGATGGCGAAGGCCGGGTGACCGAGGGCGCGTCCTCGACGGCCTGGATCGTGACCGGCGACGGTGTCCTGGTCACTCGCCCTCTCGGCGGCGATATCCTGCCCGGCATCACCCGCTCCGTGGTGCTGGATCTCGTCGCCGCCCAGGGCCTGCGCTTTGAGGAGCGAGCCTTCACGGTCGAAGAGGCCTATGCCGCGCGCGAGGCCTTCGTCACCTCGGCCAGCCAGTCGGTCATGCCGGTGGTGGAAATCGACGGCCGTCCGATCGGCAACAGAGCCCCGGGCATGACAGCGGCGGCGCTACGCCGCGATTACCACAGCCAGGCGGAGTTCACCTGATGGGCCTGCCGGCAGTGCCGGAATGAGGAAAATCGCATCTAATTCAGTGGCTTGTCTGAAAACCGTGCAAGTTCCGCTTGCACCGGACAGCGCGTTACCATCTAATGGCCTTTCCCAGGCCTCGGCTTCGCCGCCTCAAGGGGATAGGCGCCAAGTCATTCGTCGAGGACTAAAGGGCAACGATTGTCTCGCGCGTTAAGATGCGAGCTAAAAAATGGACCACGGCCATGGCAGCCGATCGAGCGCAGAACTTACAAGACACCTTTCTCAACCACGTCCGTAAAGCAAAAATTCCGCTGACCATCTTTCTGGTCAACGGTGTCAAACTGCAAGGCGTCGTGACCTGGTTCGATAACTTCTGCGTCCTGTTGCGCCGGGACGGTCATTCGCAGCTCGTCTACAAGCATGCGATCTCGACCATCATGCCCGGCCATCCGATCCAGTTGTTCGAAGGCGGCGAAGAGCCGCTGACGCCGGAAAAGGCTTAGTTGGAAGCACGCGAACGCGACAAAGGCACGGACACCCTGACCCCGTCGGGCTCGGGCAGCGGCCGTGCGCTCGTTATCGAGCCCTGGTTGCGCACGCCTGGCGGCCGCGGTGCCGCGCATCTCCTCGACACGCGCACGCCGGAGGCGCGGCTCGAGGAGGCGATGGGCCTTGCCCGCGCCATCGATCTCGACGTCGTCGAAGGCGGCCTCGTGCCGCTGCAGGCGGTCAGACCGGCAACCTATGTCGGCTCGGGCAAGGTCGATGAAATCGCGGGCCTGGTGAAGAGCCATGAGGCGTCCGTCGTCATCATGGATTGTCCGATCTCGCCGGTGCAGCAGAAGAACCTGGAGAAGGCCTGGAACGCCAAAGTCATCGACCGCACCGGGCTGATCCTGGAAATCTTCGGCCGGCGCGCGCGCACCAAAGAGGGCGCGTTGCAGGTCGAGCACGCCCATCTGACCTATCAGAAGGGCCGGCTGGTGCGCTCGTGGACGCATCTGGAACGTCAGCGCGGCGGCGGCGCCTTCCTCGGCGGTCCGGGCGAAACCCAGATCGAATCCGACCGCCGGATGCTGTCGGACAAAATCATGCGGATCGAAGCCGAACTCGAAAAGGTCAAGCGCACGCGCAAACTGCACCGCGACAGCCGCAAGCGCGTGCCGTATCCGATCGTCGCCCTGGTCGGTTACACCAATGCCGGCAAATCGACGCTGTTCAATCGCGTCACGGCGGCAAGCGTGTTGTCGGCCGACATGCTGTTCGCCACGCTCGATCCGACCTTGCGCGCGATCGACCTGCCGCACGGCACGCGCATCATTCTGTCCGACACGGTCGGCTTCATCTCCGACCTGCCGACCATGCTGGTCGCGGCGTTCCGCGCCACGCTGGAGGAGGTGATTGAGGCCGACATCATCCTGCACGTCCGCGACATGTCGCACGAGGACACGGCCGCGCAATCGGCCGACGTCGCCAAGGTGCTCGGCGAACTCGGCATCGAGGCAACCGACCGCCGCATCATCGAAGTCTGGAACAAGATCGACGCGCTCGACGCCGATGGCCGCGACCGCATCTTCAATCTGGCGTCACGCCAGGGCGCGGACAACGCGCCGGTCGTGGTGTCGGCGCTGACCGGCGAGGGCGTCGATCGGCTTCTCGCCGCCATCGAGACGCGGCTCGGCGAAGGCCGGCAGACGCTCACGGTGTCGCTCGATGCATCCGACGGCGCGGGTCTGAGTTGGCTCTATCGCCACGCCGAAGTGCTGGAGAAGCACAGCGACGAGACCGGCCACATGGAAGTCACGGTCCGCGCCACGCCCGACAAGGCCGCGCAGGTGCGGGCGAAGTTTTCGTAACGCGTCGTCCCCGCGAAGGCGGGGACCCATACGCCGTGTGCTTTCGATGGCGCGATGGTTATGGGCCCCCGCCTTCGCGGGGGCGACGGAGTCAGTTCTCCGCCCGACTGAGTCATTACTCCGCCTTCTTCGCCTGATCCCACAACGCATCCATCTCACTGAGCGTGGCGTCCTGCGGTTTCCTGCCTTGCGCCGCCAGCGCGGCCTCGATGGCCGTGAAACGACGCTCGAACTTGGCGTTGGTGGCGCGCAGGACAGCCTCCGGATCGGCCTCCAGATGCCGCGCCAGATTGACCACTGCGAACAGCAGGTCGCCAACCTCGGCCGCCGCATCCTCGTTCTGCGCGCGATCGAGTTCGGCTTCGATCTCGTCGGCTTCCTCGCGGATCTTGGCGAGCACGGCACGTGGATCGTTCCAGTCGAAGCCGACGCGGCCGGCCTTCTGCTGCAGCTTCAAGGCGCGGGTCAATGCGGGCAGGGCGACCGGCACCCCGTCCAGCGCGCTCGGCGGCTTCGGCGGATGACGCTCGGCCTTGGCGGCCCGCTCCTCGGCCTTGATACGCTCCCATTGAGCGTTCACGGCCTGAGTGTCCTGGCCGCCAGCATCGCCGAACACATGCGGATGGCGCCGGATCATCTTGGAAGTCACGGCCTCGACCACGCCGCCGAAATCGAACGCGCCTTGCTCCTGTGCCATCCGCGCGTGAAACACGACCTGCAACAGCAGGTCGCCGAGCTCGTCGCGCAGGTCCTGGAGATCGCCGCGCTGGATCGCGTCGGCAACCTCGTAGGCTTCCTCGATGGTGTAAGGCGCGATGGTCGAAAAATTCTGTTCGAGGTCCCATGGGCAGCCGGTCACGGGCGTGCGCAACGCGGTCATGATCTCGATCAGACGGGCAATGTCGCGGGATGGCTTCACGGGCTCACTCGGGCTGTGGCGTCAGGGATCGGCAGCAAGCCGAGAACCTAGCGGCGCAGGCCGGCCATGGCGCGGCAGGCCGCGCGCTTATCCAGAGACTTCGCCAGCCCCGCCAGCTCAAACCCGATTCGCATAAGACATATTATGGAATATATTTGTGCGGCCGGATCGAACAGAAGTCGATGCGATACATCAGGATTGCCGCGCATTTTATTGAATTCATGCGACTTTCCGTGCCGTCACTACGCCTCGAACTGCATGCCGTCATAGGCCGGCTCGATGCCATCCGGCAGCGTCCGGCGCAGCGTCTGGTAGTCGAGATCGGTGTGCATGTCGGTCAGAATGGCGCGCTTCGGCTTGATGCGCGCGATCCATTGCAGCGTTTCGTCGAGGTTCATGTGGCTCGGATGCGGCGTCCGGCGCAGCGCGTCCACGATCCAGACATCGAGGCTGCCGAGCGCCGCGATGCTGTCCGGCGGCAGGCGCTTGAGATCGGTCGAGTAGGCCACGTCACCGAAGCGGAAACCGAGCGAGACGATGTCGCCATGGTCCTGCAGGAACGGCAAAACCTCGATAGGGCCTCCCTGCCCCTCGATCGTCACCGGCGAGCCCGGAGTCAGCCGGTGCTCGGCCAGGATCGGCGGATAATTGCTGCCGGCGGGTGTCCTAAAGCAGTACCCGAAGCGGGAGTGCAGGTCGGCCGCGGCGCTTTCGCCCATATAGACGTCGACGCGGCGCTTGTGGGCCACGAACATCGGCCGCAGGTCGTCGAGGCCGTGGGTGTGGTCGGCGTGCTCGTGGGTGATCAGGACGCCGTCGACCCAGTCGGCATTGGCCTCAATCAGTTGCTCCCGGATATCCGGCCCGGCATCGACAAGAACGCGTGTCATCTTGCCCGGCGCGGCAATGCGCTCGACCAGCAGCGCGCAGCGCCGGCGGCGGTTTTTCGGTTCGTTGGGATCGCAATCGCCCCAGCCCAAGGCCACGCGCGGCACGCCCATGGACGAGCCGCAGCCCAGAATGGTGAAACGCAGGCTCATCCGGCCTTCCTGACATCGCCCGCGAGTTCGCGCGGCACTTTGGAGAAAAGCCGGAAGAAGTTTTCCGTGGTCTGCCGCGCGATTTCGGCTTCCGACACACCGCGGGTCTCGGCCAGCACCTTGGCGGTGTTGACGACGTAAGACGGCTCG
The DNA here is from genome assembly GCA_026125925.1 of Pseudolabrys sp. Next base: position 10,586 of record JAHCKF010000028.1, on the reverse strand, counting down.
TTGCGCTTGCCGCGATACGGGATCGGCGCCAGGAACGGCGCATCGGTTTCGACCAGGATGCGGTCCGCGGGCAGGTCGCGGGCAATGTCGCGCAGCGCTTCGCCGTTCTTGAAGGTGATGATGCCAGTGAAGCCGACGTAGAGGCCGAGTTCGACGGCCTTGAAGGCGAGGTCACGGCCTCCGGTGTAGCAATGCAAAACGGCCGGGAAGGCACCCTTCCCGATTTCTTCCTCGAGGATCGCCGCCGTATCCGCGTCGGCCTCGCGCGTATGGATCACCAGCGGCAGCCCGGTCTCGCGCGCCGCCTTGATGTGCTCGCGGAAGCCCCAAGCCTGATCGGCACGCGGCGACTTGTCGTAGTGATAGTCGAGCCCGGCCTCGCCGATGGCGACGATCTTGGGGTGCTGCGACAACCGCACTAGCTCGGCGGCGTCGATATCCAGCTCTTCCTGGGCGTTGTGCGGATGGGTGCCGACCGAGGCAAAAATGTCGGGGTATTTATCAGCGACCGCAAGCACTTGTGGCAGCTTCTTCACCCGGGTTGAGATCGTCACCATGCGTCCGATGCCGGCCGCCCGCGCCCGCTCGACGATCTGGTCGAGTTCAGGCGCGAATTCCGGGAAATCGAGGTGGCAATGGCTGTCGACCAGCATGGTCATCACAAACTCCGCTCATTCCCGCGGATGCGGGAATCCAGAATAAGCGAAAGCCTGGGTCCCCGCTCATAGGCGTTCTGAAAGAACGCCGTTCTTCGAACGGCTATGCGCGGGGACGAGCGGAGAAATTGGATCACTATTTGGCCTTCTTACCTTCTTTCGGCGGCTTGGCAGCGCCTTCAGCCGTCTCCGGCTCGACGTAGCGCGGGAACACGCCCTGCGGCGCCGGCAGAGCCGAGCCGGGCGCGATGCGCTTGCCACCTTCCGACGCCGTAAAGCTGCGCTCCTCGGCCGGGATGGCGAGCAGGTCGAGCAGCTTGCCGGCCGACACCGGCATCACCGGCTGGGCGAGGATGGCGACCTGCCGGATGATTTCGGCGGTGACGTAGAGGATCGTCCCCTGCCTTGCCGGATCGGTCTTGGCCTTGGCCCAGGGCGCCTCGGAGGCGAAATAGCGGTTGGCGTCGGCCACCACCGACCACACGACGTGCAGCATGTGATGCAGTTGCTGCGTCTTCATGTGCTCGCGCGCCGCCGGCAGCATGGCGTCGGCCGCCGCGAGGATGGTCTGATCCTCCGGCGTGAATTCGCCCGGCACCGGCAGCTTGCCGTCGAAGGCCTTGCCGACCATGGACAGCGAGCGCTGCGCCAGGTTCCCGAGATCGTTGGCGAGGTCGGCATTGATGCGGTTGACGATGGCTTCGTGGCTATAGCTGCCGTCCTGGCCGAACGGCACCTCGCGCAGGAAGAAGAAGCGCATCTGGTCGACGCCGTAGGCTTCCGCCATGGCGAAGGGGTCGACGACGTTGCCGACCGACTTCGACATCTTCTCACCGCGGTTGAACAGGAAGCCGTGGCTGAAGATGCGCTTGGGCACCGCGACGCCGGCCGACATCAGGAAGGCGGGCCAATAGACGGCATGGAAGCGCACAATGTCCTTGCCGATGACGTGCAGCGCGGCCGGCCAGTAACGCTTGAATTTCGGGTCGTTTTCGTTGGGGAAGCCGACGCCGGTGATGTAGTTGGTCAGCGCGTCCACCCACACATACATGATGTGCTTCGGGTTACCCGGCACCGGAATGCCCCAGTCGAACGTCGTGCGGGACAGCGACAGGTCCTTGAGGCCGCCTTTCACGAAGCTCGCGACTTCATTGAGGCGCTCCTTCGGCAGCACGAAGTCCGGCACGTCGGCATAGAGCTTCAGCAGCTTGTCCTGGTAGGCGGACAGCTTGAAGAAGTAGCTCTCTTCCTCCACCCATTCGACCGGCGTGCCGGTCTTGGTGGCGAGGCGCGTGCCCTGCTCGTTCACATGAGTCTCGTCCTCGGCGTAATAGGCCTCGTCGCGCACCGAGTACCAGCCGGCATATTTGTCGAGGTAGATGTCGCCCCTGGCCTCCATCCGCCGCCAGATCTCTTCGGACGAACGGTAGTGCCGCTCCTCCGTGGTGTGGATGAAGTCGTCGTTCGACAAATTGAGCATCTTCACCATGCGCTCGAACGCGGGCACGTTCTGGTCGCGCAACTGCCGCGCCGTCAGGCCGAGCTTGGCCGCGGTCTGCTGCATCTTCTGGCCGTGCTCGTCGGTGCCGGTGAGGAAATAGACGTCGTAGCCGTCGAGCCGCATGAACCGGGCGATGGCATCGGTCGCGATCGCCTCATAGGCGTGGCCGATGTGCGGAACCCCGTTCGGGTAGGAGATGGCCGTGGTGATGTAGAAGGGCTTACGGTCTGACATTGCTTGGCTTTTTCGGGAGAGCGGCGGTCGGGGCCTTGTCGAGTCAAGGGGGTAGGTAACAACCGGCGGCAAACGGGGCAAGCTGGCTGGCCGGGCAGCGCGGCCACCCACAATGCCCACCGCCCTCTCCTGGCGTCGATGACAGGTCCATTTTGCCCGGCTTCCGGGCGAGCCCCCACCGCCGCTGGCGGCCCTACCAGGTGCCGGCGCCGCGCTCCGGGGCGTAACCGAGGGCCGAAGTGTAACGCGGGCCGCTATCGCTTTCGCCCGGGAATATCCGCGGGCGGCTGTAGCCGCCGGCGAAGCGGCGCGGCGACGGGTTGACGCCGTCGGCCTGCAGGGCGGCGACTTTCCACGACGTGCCTTTGAGATCCGGCACCACGACCATCTTGTCGACCTTGCCGTCGAGGAAGGCCGTGAGGAATTTCTTGTAGTCCTTGAACGAAACGCAGCCGTTGGACTGGCCATTCGGGCCGAGCATGTAGGTGTGCGCCAGCATGCCGTCCCGCCCGAACATGCGCTCTTCGTGGACCGGGTTGAGGCGGATGGCGCGTACGCCGTGGAACAGCTTTTCGCGTTCGGTCAGGACATAGACATTGGGCGGCGTGGGCCCGCGCATGCGTACCTTGATATAGCGCGGGTCATCCATCTTCTCGCCGAGACCGGAATGGGCTTCGAGCTTCGAGCCGTCCGGCATGTGCACGATGCCGCCGGTGATGTCATAGACGGCGGTGCGGCTCACCGAATCCGGCGTGACCGCCGGGATCGAGGCCGGCGCGCTCAGTTTCGGCGCGGGCGCAGCCTTCGGCTCGATGCTGGCCACTTCGACCTTCGCCATCTTCTCGGTCTTCGAGGCGCCTTCCGGTTTGGCAGCGGCTTCCGGCTTGGCAACCAGCTCGGCCTTGGCTGGGGCGTCCGTCTTGAGCTCGGGCTTCGTGGCCGGCACCGGCGGCTGCGTGGGGGGCGGCACCGCCAGCGCCAGGACGCGCGGCACTTGCTCGGCGATGGGTTGCGGGATCAGGCTCTGCGCCGGCGGGGTGACTGCCCGCGGCTCGGCCTGCGCCACGACCGGCGCGGCAGGCCGGTCGAGTTCGGCGCGCCCCTGCGCCAGGCGCGCCGGCAACGGTCGCGGCAATGGGACCGGTGCTGCCTTGGCGCCCTGCGCCGCAGGCTTAGGAGCGGCGGCGACGCGCCGTACCGGCTCGGCGATGAGAGGCTTGGTGCGATCGATATAAGCCGTCTCCCAGGACGGCGACACCGTGCGCCCAGCGGCCTTTGACGCCGCGTCATAAGGCACCAGTGCCAGCGATGCCGGTCCGCGCGGCAATTGCACGCGCGGTTGCACCGCGCCGCTTGCCATCCAGCCGGCCGCGAGCGTGACCGCAATGGCCGCCGTGCCGAGCGCGGCGACCGCGCCCAGTCCAAGGACCGACGTATTGAGAAGGCCGCGCAGCGCCCTGCTCTTGCCACGCGACGTCGGCCGACGATTGGCGACCCGGGACGAGTCGAAATAGGCAGCGTCGAAATAGGCGGCGGCCGAAGTGGTCATGCGATACGCAACTCGAACTCGACAAGCGGCCTGACGCCGGCATTCCAAGGGCTCTCTTGCGTTACGATGTGGGGATTACGGTTAAGCGTCCCTTAAGCAACGGACGCATTTGACGATTTTTCTAATTGTCGAAGCTTCAAACGAGGCCGTCAGGGCCGTCGTTGTCGGTGTTCGCAGGCCACCGACTCGCGTAGCCTTTGGCCGATGAAAAACTCGGGTCACCTCGCCGCGGCGTTGCTGCTGCTCGGCACATTCCTCGTTGCGTCCGGCGCTCTCGCCGACCCGATGAAATGCTCGGGCGAAGAAGCAACCTGTCGGCAAGTCTGCGCCAAACAACCGAAGGGCACCCTGTCCTCTTGCCTGACAGTCTGCGGTGCGCGGCGTTCCGCCTGCATGCGCACGGGCTGCTGGGACAATGGCAACGTCCGCTACTGCGGTCTCGCCAAGCAGTAGCCGCACGACGCGGGTCGGCGCCGCGCGTTATTTTTAAGGAAGTGTCATCCGAATCGCTTACCTTCCTTGTCATGGCGGTTCGTCGATTGCGGATCGAAGGCGCGACCAAATGGGCCGGGACTCGAGTGCTCCCGGAGACCAGAGCGCTAGCCGCCACCCCTCGCAGACCCAGCATCGCTTTCACCCGGCGCCACAAGCGCCGGGAACTGGCACGCGCGATGCATAACTTGGCCCATGCCAGCACGAAGCGCTGGCGCCTGCGACCCACAGCAAGTCCACCAGAAGGAGTCGGCCTTGGGTAAGAACCTGAACAAGAAGAGACGCCGTCACGAACGCTTGTCTGGTACCGCCGAGATCATCAATTTCCAGAACAAGTTCGAAGCCGAACGAGTCCTGCCGCCGATAAAAGCGCTCAACGCGACCCAAGCCGAATACCTCGAAGCCCTTCGCAAATTTCCCCAGGTGATCGTCCTGGGCCCCGCCGGCACCGGCAAGACCTGGATCGCGGCCACCCACGCCGCCGACCTCCTCCGCAACCGCCAAATCGACAAGATTATCCTGACCCGGCCGAATGTACCGTGCGGCCGCTCACTCGGCTTTTTCCCTGGCTCGCTCGAGGACAAGTTCGGGCCGTGGGCGGCGCCGGTGATCGAGACCATCAAGGAACGGATCGGCAAGGCCGCCTATGACATTGCGCTCAAGAACGGGGCCATCGAGTTGGTGCCGTTCGAAGTGATGCGCGGCCGTTCATGGAAAGGCGCCTTCGTCCTGCTCGACGAAGCGCAGAACGCGACGCCGGCCGAGATCAAGACCTTCCTCACCCGCATCGGCGAAGACTGCACCGTCGTCATCAACGGCGACGTCAGCCAGTGCGACCTCACCTCGGGCAGCGGCCTGCGTACGGTAATCGACATTATCGACAGCCAGAATCTGCCGGTACCGGTGGTCGAATTCACGCGTGCCGAGATCGTCCGCTCCGGCATCTGCGCGATGTGGGTCAATGCCTTCGAGGAGGCGCGAATCTGACCGACCGCGGCGTTCGCTACGGATGGCCGGAACGCGCCGCGTTCCGGCCATTTTGCCGCATAGCTGGCCTTTGTGAAAATAACCGCCGGTCCTGTTGATCCGCAGCCGCCGGCACGCCATATAGCGGGTGGATTTATCCCCCCGAAATTGACCACCCCCAAGGAGCGAAAATTTGAGTCAATTCAGAACTCCGGACGCATTTGAGCGCCGGAACAATGCCGCTGCTGTCAAAAAAGCGATGCTGGAAAAGTTCCGCGCGGCCAGCCAGGATCCCGAGCTGGAAGCCAAGCGCCAAGAGCGACTCGCCATCGCCGAGGCCCGCGCCGAGCGTCAGGCCCAGCGCGATGCAGAGCGCGAAGCCGAGCGCAAGGTTCGTGCGGCCGAAGAAGCCCGCCTCGCCGCCATTGAGGCGGAGCGTCAGGCAAAGTTGCAGAAGGAAGCCGAAGAATTCGCCGCCCTTGAAGCGGCGGACAAGGCTGCTGCCAACGAGGCCCTGCTCGCCGAGCAGAAGGCCAAGCGCGATGCGCGTTATGCCGCGCGCAAGGCCGCCAAGAAGAACAAGAAGCGCGGCTACTGAGTCTGGGCTATCGCGTTTCCGTCCCGTCGCCGGCCCTCGCGGCCGGCGATTGCGTTTCCGCCATCGTCGTCGGCGAACGCGAACAGGGACGCACCCGACGTTTGCTGTGACCAGAGCTGCCGGTTTTCCGGCGCCAGCGCGCGGCTATACTTCAACCCGCCGCGGATAGCTCCGTGCCATGGCCTGCGCGCTGCGCCGTCGCTTCGGCGGCGCGCGCGCGCGCGTGTTCGAGGACGTAAAGGCGTATCGCCGAAGAAAGGTTGCCCTGCTGGCGCCGCATGTCGATGTTGCCGATGACGGACGACAAGGTGGCGCGTTGATGGCCGGCGATCCGTTTCAGCTCCTGCCAGAACGCATCTTCCAGACTGACACTCGTCTTGTGCCCGCCAATGACGATCGAGCGTTTGATCACCAGCGTTCTTGTTTGATTTTCCTTTGGCAACGACTTCCCCCTCGCGTTCGTCACACGGTGTGACCAGTATCATGATGCCGCCGAGCCCTGGCTGTGACCGCCAACACACCGGCAATCGCCTTCGTCAGCCACTGACGGTATTTCACATCCAAAAAATGATGTTAGTCGGCAGATCGCGAAATGCCGAGCGCTTTGGTGGTTTTCCACGCAGCGATTGCGATAAACGCGATTGCTAAACCAACCCAGGTTTGTGCTTGCGGCGGCGGCGCGCACTGCGGCAATCGGCGGCTTCTTGGTATCTCGTTACAATTTTCCATGATACGAGGCGATTTAAAAACAACCGATACGATGGCGCGGGATCAAACACAGCCCAGCGTTGGAGAGCAGGACCGCGTCAGCGACAATATGCTGCTGTGTGTCGGAGCTTGAACCGTCAGCCTACCGCGCGGCCTTGGCGAGCTCGCCGAACACCGAGAACACCAACGGCTTGCGCTCGAGGTTGTAGGAATCGACGTCGCGCGCCGCGCGGTTGACGTTGTCCCAGGCTTCGGCGGCCTTGTTCAGCCGGGCGGCATCGTTCGTCTGCGGGTTGATCTGCTGCGACAGCCAGCCATTGACCAGATCCATGAAGGTGGCGAGCGTTTCAGGATCGGTGCCCGACAGCGCGTCGCCCAGCGCGTGCATTCCGCGCGGATCCGGATTGGGCAACTGCGCGAAGAGATCGAGCACGCGCTGACGCAAGGCCAGCGCCTTCTCGTCGAGAAAGCGCAGCGCGCGTCCGGCGCTGCCGTCCGACGCCGCGGCTGCCTGCACCAGTTCGGCATCGCCGGCGTCGCGTCCGGTCGCGGCTGCAATGGCGCGCACCACGTCGCCATTGTCGAGCGGCCGCAGCAACAGGCGGCGGCACCGCGAACGGATGGTCGGCAATTCGCGCCCCGGCGAATGGCTGAGCAGCATCAGCAAGGTGCGCGGCGGCGGCTCTTCGAGGATCTTCAGAAGCGCATTGGCGCCTTCGCGCTGCAGGTCGTCGATCGCATCGACGATGGCGATGCGCCAGCCGCCTTCCGCGGCGGTAGCGCCGAAGAAGCCGACGGTGCGCCGCACGTCGTCGACGCGGATGGTCGTATAAAGCTTGCCGGTCTGGTCGTTGATGGCGCGCTCCAGGACCAGCAGATCGCCTTGCGCGCGCGCCGCGACGCGCCGCGCCACCGGGTGATCCGCACCGATGTCGAGCGAGGATGCCGCCTGCACGTCGGCCGCCGCCGGATCGGGATGCGCCAGGACGAAGCGCGCCAGGCGGTAGGCGAGTGTCGCCTTGCCGATGCCCGGCTGGCCGCCGATCAGCCAGGCATGCGGCATGCGGCCGGAGCGATACGCGTTCAGCAGCGTCTGCTCAGCGTCGCCGTGACCGAACAGGACCGTCGTTTCGTGCGGCGCCAGCGCCTCTCCGTCGGTGCGATCGTTGCTCACGGCGTTACGGTTTCCACCGGCTGCGCGACGCCCAACAGCCGCTGTTCGACGGTTTCCCAGATGCGCTCGGCCACCACGTCGCGCGGCGCGCGGCCGTCGATGACGGCAAAGCGCTTCGGCTCCCGCGCGGCGATGCCGAGAAAGGCCTGGCGCAGCTCCTCGTGAAACTCGACAGACTCCGCCTCGAACCGGTCGGCCGCGCCGGTACCGCGCCGGGTCTTGGCGCGCGCCAGACCGATATTGGCCGGCACGTCGAGCAGGATGGTGAGATCCGGCATGGCGTCCGCGCCGACGGTGACGCGCTCGAGCGCGCGGATCAGCTTCATGTCGACCTTGCCGAGCGCGCCCTGATAGACGCGCGTTGAATCGATGAAGCGGTCGCACACCACCCATTTGCCGGCTTCAAGTGCCGGCAGGATGGTGGCCTTGACGTGATCGTCGCGCGCGGCGGCAAACAGGATGGTCTCGGTTTCGGTGCCGAGCGGCTTGGCGATGCCGGAGAGGATGATGTGGCGGATGATCTCGGCGCCGGGCGAGCCTCCCGGCTCGCGCGTCAGGACGACGTCGATGCCGCGCGCCTTGAGCTTCTCGGCGAGCGCGGCGGTGTGCGTCGACTTGCCCGAGCCCTCGCCGCCTTCGAAGGTGATGAACTTGCCAAGTCTCTTCAAAGATTCCGCGCTCATAGCTTCTGCGCACCGGCGCGGAACAGGCCGATCATCAGTTCGGCGACGGCATCGACGGCGCGCTGCGACAGCGAGCCCTGGCCGACCGCTTCGGCCGCTTTGAGCGGCGTGTTGAGGATGACCTTGTCGCCACGCCAGACCCGCAATTCGCCGACCGGCTGATCCTTGCCAACCGGCGCCGGCACCGGTCCCTTGTAGACGATGCGCGCGATCAGCCGCTCGCCGCCGGCCTTCGGCATCATCACCTGGACCAGGCCGGGCGCGACCAGCGGCACGCTGCCTTCGGCGCCGCCGAACACCTTGGCATAGCCGATGGTCTGGCCTTCGGCGAACAGAATGCGGTGTTCGAAATTCTTGAAGCCCCATTCGAGCAGCTTACGGCCATCCTCGGCGCGCTCTTTCGGCGACCGCAAACCGTTGACCACGGCGACGAGACGGATGCCGTTCTGAACCGCCGAGCCGACGAGGCCATAACCGGCTTCCTTGGTGAACCCCGTCTTCAGGCCGTCGGCGCCGATATCCATCGCCAAGAGCGGATTGCGGTTCGGCTGCTTGATCTTGTTCCAGAGGAAATCGCGCTGGCCGTAGATCGGATAGAGATCGGGATAATTGAGAATGAGCTGCCGCGCGAGGATGCCGAGTTCGCGCGTCGTCACCTGCGTGCCCGGATCGGGCAGCCCGTTGGAGTTGGCGAAGGTCGATTTCGGCAGGCCGATCTCCCGCGCCCGCTGCGTCAGCTTGGCGGCGAAGGCCGCTTCGTTGCCCTCGAGGCCCTCGGCCAGCACGATGCAGGCATCGTTGGCGGACTGGATGATCATGCCGTGGATCAGCGCGTCCACGCTCACCCGGCTGTGCAGCGCCGCGAACATGGTCGAGGTGCGCGACGGCGCCCCGCCCTTGCGCCAGGCATTCTCGCTGACCGTGAATTCGTCGGTGAGGTTGAGCTTGCCGGTCTTGATCAGGTGGAAGACGTATTCCGCCGTCATCAGCTTGGCGAGCGAGGCCGGAAAGATCATGACGTCCGGATCGCGCTCGAACAGCACGCTGCCGTTCTCGGCATCGATGAGGATGGCGTGCGGCGCGTTGATCGGCGGATCGTCCTTCTTGACGTCCTTGCGGGCGGCCAGCCCCGAGGCCGGACCGGAACCCGGACGGTGCGCCTTGGTGGCGGCCAGCGCCGGCGCGCACAGCGCGGCGACCAGGAGCGCCGCGAGCGCCAGCCGGAGCTTATGACTTCTCGGAAATACCGCCATGATCGACTTGATCTTCCCGCCTCGCACCACCGTTGACGCGCCTGTGCCGCGAAAAACGGCTATGGGCGGGCGCGCCCTGGCAAAATGGCGCTGCTGTCGCAGGATTGGAAGGGCCTAGTAGAGGCCGCGGCCGCTCAATAACCCCGCCTGGCTATCATAGCGGACCGGGGCATAGGCCGAAACCGGCGAGACGGTCGGCGCGTTGGCGCGGGCGACGGTATCCACTCCGGGCTGGCGGATCGCGGCCGGCAGATCCGGCGGCAGCGGCGTCTCATCGTCCGGCTCGGCGCTGGCGACATGCTGGACCGGCGCGGCATGGGCCGGCAGCTTGGCCGCGCGGGGCGCCTCGCTCATCGGCCGCGAATCGAAATACGGCGCGAAATCCTTGGACGAGGCCACCTGCACCTTCGGCTCCGGCGCATTGCCGTCGCGCAACGTGGCGACCAGCTTGCGATCGTCGGAACCGGCGAGCGGCGCGCGGCCGACATATTCGACCTTCACCTTGGCGACGCCCTGCCCGTAGAACCCGAGCAGCTTGGCGGTGCGGATCGACACGTCGATGACGCGGTTGCCAACATAAGGCCCGCGGTCGTTGACGCGGACGATGATGGACTTCTTGTTGCGCAGATTGGTGACGCGCGCATAGGACGGCAGCGGCATGGTCGGGTGCGCCGCCGAGATCGATTGCATGTCGAAGATTTCGCCATTGGCCGTGTAGCGGCCATGGAAGTCGTCACCGTACCAGGACGCCAGGCCCTCGACCTTGTAGTCC
>JAHCKF010000279.1 GCA_026125925.1 Pseudolabrys sp. | reverse complement strand
GTCACGAACTTCTGCTGCGCGACCGCCGGCGTGCCGCCGGCCATCAGCGCCATCAAGCCGGCCGCGGCAATGCCGCCGGTCAACATCTTCTTTGTCATATTCAACTCCCTCCAACCTGGTTTAGTTTACGCTTTGCATGCCTCAGGCACGCATTGTCACGCATTACCGTCAAGGACCGCAATGCGTAATTCGCCTTCAGTCGATTGTCATCAGCCGATTGCGGCGTCGACGGCTTCGCCCAGTCTTTCGACAATTTGATCGATCGTATCGTTATCGCTGATGAATGGCGGCGCCATCAGCACGTGGTCACCGCGCACGCCGTCCATGGTTCCACCCATCGGATAGACCATGAGGCCGCGCGCCATGGCTTCCTGCTTGATCTTTGCGTGCAGCTTGCGCGCCGGATCGAACGGGTCCTTGGTGCCGCGGTCGGCGACGATCTCGATGCCTTGGAACAGGCCGCGCCCGCGCACATCCCCGACAAAAGGATGATTGCCGAAGCGTTCTTGCAGCCGCCGCGACAGATAAGCGCCCTGGGTCCGCACATTGGCGAGCAGGTTGTCGCGCCGGATGGTGCGCTGCACTGCCAACGCTGCGGCGCAGGCCAGCGGGTGACCGGTATAAGTGTGGCTGTGCTGGAAAGCGCCCGAGCCCTTGGCGATGGTATCGTAAATCTTGCCGGACATCATCAGCGCGCCGATCGGCATGAACCCGCCGCCGAGACCCTTGGCGATTGCCATCAGGTCCGGCGCGATGCCTTCCTGCTCGCAGGCGTGCAGCGTGCCGGTGCGGCCCATGCCGCACATCACTTCGTCGAGAATGAGCAGCACGCCGTGCTTGTCGCAGAGCTGGCGCACGCGCTTGAAATAGCCGGGCACCGCCGGCACCGCGCCGAGCGTGGCGCCGACCACGGTCTCAGCGATAAAGGCGAGCACGTTGTTGCCGCCGAGCTCGTCGATCTTGGCTTCCAGCTCCTGCGCCAGCCGCTCGCCATAGGCCTCCGGCGTCTCATTGGCACGGCGGTCGCGATACTCGTAGACCGGCGAGACATGATGGGTCTCGACCAGCAGCGGCGAGAAGTCGCGCCGCGCCGAAGGACGTCCGCCGATCGCGAGCGCACCAAAGGTGATGCCGTGATAGCTCTGCCGCCGCGAGATCAGGTGCCGCCGCTGCGGTTCGCCGCGCTCGACCGCCACCTGGCGCGCCATCTTGATGGCGGCTTCGATGGCTTCCGAACCGCCGCTGACGAAGAAGGTATGCGTCAGGCCCGCCGGCGCGTGCGCGGCGAGATCGTCGGCCAGTTCTTCCAGCGCCGGCGTTGTGAAGAAGCTGGTGTGGGCGAACTCGATCTTGTCGAGCTGCGCCTTCATCGCGTCGATGACGTCCTTGTGGCCGTGGCCGAGGCACGACACGGCGGCGCCGCCCGAGGCGTCGATATATTGCTTGCCGGTGGAGTCGTAGATGTGGACGCCTTCACCGCGCACGGCGACCGGATAATCCTTGCCGATCTGGCGGTGCATTACATGAGTCATGAGCGCGATCCTGACGCAAGTGCCGCGGGTTTCTTGCCGTCGGCGAGGAAGACAACGGGTGATTTGCGCAAATGCGCCATCAGGCGCTGCACGGCGGGGCCGCTGCGCGAGCGGTCACAGAAGGCGAAGATCGTGAACGGCACCGACCAGCGATTATCGCCGGCCGGTCTGATCTTGCCATCGGCCACCGCTTCGGCGGCGGCGGATTCCGGCAGCCAGCCGATGCCGTGACCGGCAACGATGAGATTGTGGATGGCGCTGGCGAGGTCGGACTCGCAAGCCTTGAAGGCATGCACGGGGTTCGGCGCCGACTGCATGATGAGATCGACCATGCGGCCCATGAAGGTGTTGGGCGAATAATTGATCAGCGGGAAGGGGTGTTTGGCCGAGCCCGGCAGCTTGAAGGCCGGTTCGCCGCGGTTGACCGCGACATAAGGGCGGAACCATTCGCTGGCGATGGCGACGCGCTCATAGTGATCGGGATCGAGGAAGATCGGCTGCTGGGCGTGGTGGAATACGAGGAGGACGTCGGCGGCGCCGGCGACGTGCGCGGTCACCGCGTCGTGGACGTTGCTGGCGAGCAGCCGGCAGCCGGAGGCGCCGGAGGCCTCGTGCCAGGTCTTCCACCATTGCGGAAAGCGCGAAATCGCCAGTGAGTGCGGCAGCGCGAAGGTGATGACTTCATGACCGAGGGGCAGGTCTCCGTGCACCACCGCCCGCGCATCGACCATCTGCTGAATAATGTCGGCGGCGGTGCGGCGGAAGCGTTCGCCCGCTGGCGTCAGCTTGGTCGGATAACAGGAGCGGTCGATCAGGGCGACACCGAGCCAGGATTCAAGTTGCTGGATACGGCGGCTGAAGGCGGGCTGCGAGGAATGACGGGTCGCCGCCGCCTCGGTGAAATTACTCACCTCGGCCAGACTCAAAAAATCCTGCAGCCACCGGAAATCCATGGCGTTACGCGTTACTCCTCAGCCCGGGCCACACGATAGTCGCCCGTGGCCCATCCTATCATGCAAATTTTGCATGAGGCAAAAAGGCCCTGCGGCGTAAGGTGCGGCGCAACAGAAAAGGCTGTGTCGGTAATGAAAATCGGCGTTTTGGGCGCGGGCGTGATCGGCCTGACCTCGGCCTGGTGGCTCGCCGAGGCGGGCCACGACGTGGTGCTGATCGACCGCGCCGCCGGCCCGGCCGCCGAGGCGAGCCGCGCCAATGGCGCCCAGTTGTCCTACCGCTATGTGGCGCCGATGGCGTCGCCGAAGATGCTGGCCCAGTTGCCTGGCCTGCTCTTGGCGGGTGAGGACGCGATCAAGGTCTCGTTCGAACGTGAACTCATCGGGTGGGGGCTGCGCTTTCTCAAGGCCTGCACCAGCGCCGAGGTGGCGCGGACCACGGCGGCACAACTGGCACTCGCCGAACTCAGCCGGACCGAACTCGAGCGCCTGCTAGGCAAGGTGCCGCTCGACTTCGGCTTGCGCACCGCGGGTAAATTGGTCGTGTTCCGCAATCGGGCCGACCTCGATGCCGCGACCCCGGTCAATGATGCCGCGGCACAAGTGCTGACCGCGCAGCAATGCGTTTCGCTGGAACCGGCGTTGGCGCTCAAGCCTAACGAATTTGCCGGCGGCATTTACACCGCGTCGGAACAGGTCGGCGATTGCGGCGCGTTCTGCGACCGGCTCTATGCGCACCTCGACCAATCCAACCGCGTCGAACTGCGGATGAACACGGCGATCGGCCGTCCGGTGACGAAGAACCGCCGCATGACCGGCGTTGAAACGGATCACGGTATCGTCGAAGCCGATCTGTTCGTGCTGGCGCTCGGTTCCGGCGCGCGGGCTTTCGCCAAGTCATGCGGTTTCAATCTGCCGATCTATCCGGTGAAAGGACACTCGATCACCATCGCCGACGCTGGTCAGCCTGCCCTCAGGCACAGCGTCACCGACTACAGCCGCAAGATCGTCTATGCGCCGCTCGATGGCGCTACCCGCGTCGCCGGCTTTGCCGATTTCCAAGGTTACGACACGACGCCCGTCGCCTCGCGCATCGCGCAACTGAAGCAGGCGGCGGCCGACACCTTCGGCTTCAGGGCCGCAGGTGAGGTCGAACCGTGGGCGGGTCTGCGGCCGATGACGCCGGACAGCCGGGCCATCATCGGGCCGTCGCCGCTCGACGGGCTGTTTCTCAATACGGGGCAGGGCATGCTCGGCTGGACGCTGGCCTGCGGCAGCGCGCGGCTGACGACCGATCTGATCGACGGCAAGCCGCCGTCATGCCCGGCGGCACCGTTCGGTGTGAGACGGTTTTCCTGACTTTCCCCTCCCAGCGGGTGGAAGGAGCTACTCCCCCGCCAACTCTTCCCGCATCATTTCCAGCTCGAGCCACTGGTCTTCCGCGGCGGCGAGCTTGCGCTGCGTTTCGCCGAGGTCCTTGGTGATCTTGTCGAAGGCGTCGCGGTCGCGAACGTAAAGTTGCGGATCGTTGAGCTTGTCCTGCAACTCGCTGGCCTTGGCCTGCAGGACCTCGATCGTCTTCGGCAGCGTTTCCAGCGCGTGCTTGTGCTTGAAGCTGAGCTTCTGTTTTGCCGCCGGTTTGTTGGGCGCGGCCTTATCCGGCTTCGGCGCCTCGGCCTTCGGCGCTTCCTTCGCCGCGCTGCGCGAAAGATCTTCGCCGCGCTGCTTGAGCATGTCGGAATAACCGCCGGCATATTCGGTCCAGCGGCCGTCGCCTTCCGGCACGATCACGCCCGACACCAGCCGATCGAGGAAGTCGCGGTCGTGACTGATGAGCAGCACGGTGCCGGGATAATCGCTGATCGTCTCCTCGAGAACGTCCAGCGTCTCCATGTCGAGATCGTTGGTCGGCTCGTCGAGCACCAAGAGGTTCGACGGCTTGGCCAGCGCCTGCGCCAGCATCAGCCGGCCGCGCTCGCCGCCGGACAGTTTGCCGAGCGGCGTGCGCGCCTGTTCGGGCGAGAACAGAAAGTCCTTCATGTAGCTGACGACGTGCTTGGCCTGGCCGTTCACCATCACCGTCTCGCCGGCGCCGCCGGTCAGCGCGTCGGCGACGGTAGTTTCGGGATTGAGGCTGTCGCGATGCTGGTTGAGCGTGGCGACGGCAAGATTGGCGCCGAGCTTCACGCTGCCGGAATCGGGCGCGTCGGCGCCGATCAGCATGTTAATCAAGGTGGTCTTTCCGGTACCGTTTGGCCCGACAATGCCGATGCGGTCGCCGCGTGCGACACGCAGCGAGAAGTCGCTGACAATGGTGCGCTCGCCGTAGCTCTTGAAGATATCCTTGGCTTCGATCACCAGCGCGCCGGATTGTTGGGCGCTGCCGGCGGTGATGCTCGCGGCACCCACGGCACCGCGATAACCTTTCCGCTGCTCGCGCAAGGCGGCGAGTTCGCCGACGCGGCGCATGTTGCGCTTGCGCCGCGCGGTGACGCCGTAGCGCATCC
>JAHCKF010000278.1 GCA_026125925.1 Pseudolabrys sp. | reverse complement strand
GGCACCGACACGCGGCGCACGATCTACAATCGCGGCGACGATGGCGTGCGGGTCAAGAACGGCGTGGCGCTCAGGAGCGGGTTGAAGACGCCGGTGCTGAAACGCTGCTCGTAGCCCGTAGCGCCTGTCTCGTAGCCCGGGTGGAGCGAAGCGAAACCCGGGGCGACCCGGGCGCTGGTCCCGGCTTTCGCTGCGCTTCAGCCGGGCTACAATCTCCCGATGGTCCGATACCGGCGCAATTACATTGCGGGCGGCACTTATTTCTTCACGCTCGCGCTTGAAGATCGGGCGTCGACCGCATTGGTCGACCACGTCGGTGCGTTGCGGGCGTCATTTCGCGATGTCCGCCACGAACATCCATTCGCCATCGACGCGATCGTCATCCTGCCGGATCATTTGCACGCCGTCTGGACTTTGCCGGAAAGCGACGTGGATTTTTCGAACCGCTGGCGGCGCATCAAGGCTGACTTCACCCGAAGGCTTTCGGCGGCGGGCGTATCGCTTTGGCGACATCGCAATGGTGAATATGCGTTATGGCAGCGCCGCTTCTGGGAGCACACCATCCGGAACGAGCGCGACTTCGAACGGCACGTCGATTACGTCCATTTCAATCCGCTGAAGCACGGGCTGGTCGCTCGCGTTTGCGATTGGCCGTATTCGTCGTTTCACCGATATGTCCGAAATGGCATTTTACCGCTCGATTGGGCGGGCGACGCTTGCGACACGAATATGAAATTCGGCGAACGCCCAAATTCGTAGCCCGGCTGGAGCGCAGCGTAAGCCGGGACGGGCGAGTGAGCGGCATCCCGGGTTACGCTTCGCTTCACCCGGGCTACAGGAGTCGGTCAACCTCAAACGTCCAGCAGCTCCTCGCTCGCAAACTCCGCCTTCTCCTGGATGAACTCGAAGCGCGCCTCGGCCTTGTTGCCCATCAGGCGCTCGACCGATTTGGCCGTGGCCTTCTCGTCGCTTTCGGCAAGCGTCACCTTCAGAAGGGTGCGCTTGTTCGGGTCCATCGTCGTTTCCTTGAGCTGCGCCGCCATCATCTCGCCGAGGCCCTTGAAGCGCGAGACTTCGACCTTGGCATTGGCGTTGAACAGCGTCTTGAGCAGATGGTCCTTGTGCGCGTCGTTGCGGGCGTAGGCGATCTTGCCGCCGTGCTGCAGCCGGTACAAAGGCGGCACCGCGAGATAGAGCCGGCCGAGATCGATCAGCTTCGGCATCTGCCGGTAGAAGAACGTGATCAGCAATGACGCGATGTGCGCGCCGTCGACGTCGGCGTCGGTCATGATGATGATCTTCTCGTAGCGCAGGTCCTTCTCGTGGAAGTGCGAGCCGGTGCCGCAGCCGAGCGCCTGGATGAGATCGGCGAGCTGCTGGTTCTGCGCCAGCTTGTCCTTGCCGGCGGAGGCGACGTTGAGGATCTTGCCGCGCAACGGCAGGACAGCCTGCGTGCGGCGGTCGCGCGCCTGCTTGGCCGAGCCGCCGGCCGAGTCGCCTTCGACGATGAACAGTTCGGAGCCCTGTTCGGCCGAGTTCGAGCAGTCGGCGAGCTTGCCGGGCAGGCGCAGCTTGCGCACCGCGGTCTTGCGCGCGACGTCCTTTTCGGCGCGGCGGCGCAGGCGGTCCTCGGCGCGCTCGATGACGAAGTCGAGGAGTTTGTTGGCCTGCACCGGATTGCCCGACAGCCAGTGATCGAACGGATCCTTGATCGCGCCTTCGACGATCTTCTGCGCCGAGGAGGTGGCGAGGCGGTCCTTGGTCTGGCCCTGGAATTCCGGCTCGCGGATATAGACCGACAGCATCGAGCCGGAGCCGACCATGATGTCTTCGCTGGTCACCGGGGCGACGCGCTTTTCCTGGCCGATGCGCGCGGCGTGATCCTTCAGGCCGCGGAGCAGGGCAGAGCGCAGGCCCGATTCATGGGTGCCGCCGTCCGGTGTCGGGATGGTGTTGCAGTAGGAGTTGCTGAAGCCGTCGGCGTCAGCGGTCCAGGCCACCGCCCATTCGACCGCGCCGTGCTTGCCGCTCTTGCCGGCCGAGCCGGAGAAGATGTCGGGATGCACGAAGGTCGCGCCCTCGAGATTGGTGCGCAGATAGTCGGACAGGCCGTTGGCGAAATGAAACGACGCCTTCGGCGGAATGTCGGTGCCTTCGACCAGTTCGGGGGCGCAGGACCAGCGGATTTCGACGCCGCCATAGAGATAGGCCTTGGAGCGCGCCATCTTGAAGACGCGCGCCGGATCGAACGCCGCCTTCTTGCCGAAGATTTCCGGGTCCGGTTTGAAGCGCACGCGGGTGCCGCGCTTGTTCGGCGCGCGGCCGACCTTCTCGAGCTTGCCCTTCGGCTTACCGCGCTCGAAGGCCATGTGGTACTGGGTCTGCTCGCGCCAGACATCGACTTCCAGCCGTTCCGACAGCGCATTGGTGACGGAGACGCCGACGCCGTGCAGGCCGCCCGAGGTCTCATAGACCTCGGAGTCGAATTTGCCGCCGGCGTGCAGCGTGCACATGATCACTTCCAGCGCCGACTTGTTCTTGAACTTGGGGTGGTTGTCGACCGGCATACCGCGGCCGTTGTCGGTGATGGCGATGAAACCGTCGGCATCGAGTTCGACCTCGATCCAGTCGGCGTGGCCGGCCAAAGCCTCGTCCATCGAGTTGTCGATCACCTCGGCAAACAGGTGGTGCAGCGCCTTCTCGTCGGTGCCGCCGATATACATGCCGGGGCGGCGGCGCACCGGCTCCAGGCCTTCGAGAACCTCGATGTGCTTGGCGCTGTAGCCGCCATCGCTGCCACCAGACTTCGACGCCTTGCGCGCCGCTTCCTTTGGGGCGGGGCGGGCGGCCGCCTGGCGGGCCGGGGCGGCGAACAGGTCATCCTGCTTGCCGGTCTTCTTGTTCGTCGCGGATTTGGCCATAGTTACAAAAGGTTCTTTTCAGGTCTTCAGAAGATGATTGAGAAGGATCGTGGCCGACAGGTAGGGTGCCGCCGAATCGTTTGCCAGTGACTATGCCACGATCGGGCCGAAACCGAGACCGCGGGGCTTGGGTACGGGCGAGCCCCGCGGGGTCGGCGTTCTTGACGCACTGGCGGGTTCCGGGACGGCAGGCTAGATCGACCTCCTAATGGACATGCAAGGCACCGTCGACCAGATCATCGCCTTCGCGCGTGACAACGCGGCGTGGGCGCCGCCCATCATGTTCGCGCTCGCCTTCGGCGAGTCCCTCGCTTTCATCTCGCTGCTGCTGCCGGCCTGGGGTGCGCTGGTGGCGCTCGGCGCGCTCATCGGCACCAGCGGCATCAGTTTTTGGCCGATCTGGGTGGCGGCGGCGATCGGCGCCGCGCTAGGCGATTGGCTGTCCTACTGGATCGGCTGCAAGCTCGAATACCGTGTCCAGCACATCTGGCCGCTGTCGAGGCATCCCAACCTCATTCCGCGCGGGGAAGCCTTCGTGAAGAAGTGGGGCGTGCTGGGCATTTTCATCGGCCGTTTCTTCGGCCCATTGCGCGCCTCCGTGCCCCTGGTTGCCGGCATCTTCGAGATGCCGTTCTGGTCGTTCCAACTTGCCAATTTCGCCTCGGCCTTCGTCTGGGCAGCGGTGCTGTTGACGCTGGGCGATGGCATTTCTCGTGTGCTGGCCGCCTGGCCGTGGTAACGCGGCCGTGACCGGGGTGCGGCTTTCCGCCCCGGAATTTGCCCGAAATCCTGGTGTTAGCTTGGCGGCGCTCGCGAGCCTCATGTCGAGGCAAGGGCGGGACGTTTGTCATACGGGAGATGAGGATGGTCGAAGTTTCACGCCGCAACATGATCGCCGGAACGGCCGCGGCGGCGGTTGCCACGGTCAATCCGGTTACGATCAGCGCCAGCCGCGCGCAGGGCGCCGCGGTGGCGCCGATGACCGGCGTCTACAGCTACAAGCTCGGCGATGTCGAATTGATCCAGGTCTATGACGGATCGCGCACCTTCCCGATGCCGGACGGCTTCATCGTCAACGTGTCGAAGGAAGAGACGGCGAAGGCCTATCAGGCCCTGCACATGCCGCCGGGCCAGCTCACGATTTCGTTCAGCCCGCTGGTAGTGAAGAGCGGCGGCAAGACCATCGCCATCGACACCGGCAACGGGCTCGGGGCCAACGCCGCCAGCAAAGGTGCGGTCGGCAATGCCCGGCACAGCATGACGGCCGCCGGCATCGATGCGAAAGCGGTCGATATCGTCCTGATCTCCCACTTCCATGGCGATCACATCAATGGCTTGAAGAATGCCGACGGCACGCCGGCCTATCCGAACGCGCAGATCCTGGTGCCGGCGACGGAATGGGCGTTCTGGACCGATGAGAGCAATGCATCGAAGGCCAATGGGGCGAACAAGGGCAACTTTACCAACGTCAAGAAAGTGTTCGAGGGCCTCAAGCCCACGCCCTTCGAGGCTGGCAAGGAAGTCGCGCCCGGCATCACCTCGATGGCGACCCCGGGCCATACGCCCGGCCACACTTCTTTCGTCATCGCGTCGGGCGGCAAATCGATCGCGGTGCAGGGTGACGTGACCAATCACCCCGGCGTGTTCATGCCGAACCCTGGCTGGCATGCCGTGTTCGACAATGACGGTGCTCTCGCCGAGCAGACGCGCCGCAAGTTCTTCGACATGGTGTCCGCCGATAACCTGCCGGTTGTCGGCTATCACTTCCCGTTCCCCTCGGCCGGCTATGTCGAGAAGAACGGCAACGGCTATCGCCTGGTGCAGGTGCATGCGCTGACCTGATCCATCGTCATTTGACGGCAAAGGCCGCCCATGGGGCGGCCTTTTTGCATTGGGCGGGGCCGTTCGTGCGGGATTGACCGGTTCCCCCGGTAGCCTTATATCGCGCCGCATGATGACGATTTGCACCAGCTTCGGACCGCGCCGACGCCGCCGTACCTCTACGGCACGGGCGCGCTTCGGCGTGTAAGATCGCTCCCGTGCCGCCGGATTGGCCCGCGGCACCTCGTCCTCCCAGACCGCTT
>JAHCKF010000277.1 GCA_026125925.1 Pseudolabrys sp. | reverse complement strand
GAGACATCGAGACGGTTATGGCCGGGCGGCATGAACCGGCTCGGACGCAACGCACTGATCATTACGCGACCTCTCGTCTTGCGGGCTGCGCCATCAGCGCGCGCACGTCGCGCGCCAGCCACAGCGACACCGCGATCTTTTCAGCGGTCTTGCCGTCCGGACCCGGCTCGGGCCGGAGGCTTCGTTGCATTACCGGCTCGAGGCCGGACTGCGTCATCCACTGCGTCACCGTCTCCGGCGCGAAGCCGAGGCGGCGATGGGCGAACTGCTCGCGCAGGAATTCCTGCTCGTGCGGCGCGAAATCGACGACGAGCAGCCGGCCGCCGGGACGCAGCACACGCGCCGCTTCCTTGATGGCGCGGCCGCCGTCATCGAGGAAGTGCAGCACCTGGTGCAGGATGATGACGTCGAATGAATCGTTGGCGATCGGCAGGTCATAGAGATCGCCCTGCCGCACGCTGCAGTTCTTCAGGCCCGCGCGCTCGAGGCGGTCGCGCGCCAAGAGCAGCATGTCGAGCGACAGATCGAGGCCGAGGCCGCGTTCGATCTCCGGGCCAAACAGTTCGAGCATGCGGCCCGTGCCGGTGCCGAGATCGAGCAGCGAGCGGAACGGCTTGTCGGCCAGCGCCTCCCGGATGGCGGCTTCCACCGCTTCGTCGGTGACATGCAGTTTGCGGATGCGATCCCAGTCGGCGGCGTGTTCGCGGAAATAGGCCTGCGCCGCGGCGGCGCGGGCGGCGCGCACCGAGGCGAGACGCTCGCGGTCGCGGGCGATGGTCTGGTCGCGCGGATCGAGATGATCGAGCAGCGCGCGCGCCACTTCGGCGCTGCCGCCGTGTTCGGTAAGGCGAAAGAAGGCCCAGGTGCCCTCGCGAAAGCGCTCGATCAGCCCGGCCTCGACCAGCAGCTTGAGGTGGCGCGAAATGCGCGGCTGCGACTGGCGCAGGATGTCGGTGAGGTCGGTGACGGTCAGTTCGGCCTCGGCCAGCAGCGCCAGAACGCGCAGGCGCGTCTCCTCGCCTGCCGCTTTCAGCGTGGCGTTGAGGGCATCGAAACCTAGCTGGACGCGGTCCTCGGTCATCGGCTCTGGCTTAAAGGCAAAAGGCGCCCCTTTTGGGCGCGATCCCACTATATAAGGATATCTTTATACCTTTAACAAGGGGGTGGCAATAGTGCCGCCGTCATTCCGGGACGCGCCTGAAAGGCGCGGGCCCGGAATCCATACGCCGCAGCCGGGGTTATGGATTCCGGGCTCGCTCGCCAAAGCGCGTAAACGCGCTTATGGCTCCCGCCCCGGAATGACGTGGAGGAAGCCGCGATGACCCCATCCCCCGAATTCGGCCCCCGCGAGGGCGAGGTCGCGGTCGAGCTGCCCGCCCAGTTCGACGCCGGGCTCTATTTCATCGGCCGCATCCGCACGCCTTGGACCGAGCGCAAGCAGTGTCCCAAAAACGCCCGCGAATCCGATGCCGTCTGCACGATCGAGCTCGACCCGCGGTGGGCGCCGGCCCTCAAGGAGGTCGAAACCTGCACCCACCTGGTGCTGCTCTATTGGATGGATCAGGCGCCGCGCAATCTGGTACGCCAGGTGCCCGGTCGTTACGGCGTGCAGCGCGGCACCTTTGCCCTGCGCTCTCCGGCGCGCCCCAATCCGATCGCCATGAGCGTCGTCAAACTCAACGACATCGACGGCAACCGCCTCTCGGTCGTCGGCCTCGACTGCCTCGACGGCACGCCGCTTCTCGACATCAAACCTTATTTCGCTTCGACCGACAGCGCTCCAGACGCAATTGTGGGCTGGCATCGGCAAAAGTAAGACAGCGAAAAAACTCGCATTTACAAGAGGTTCCAACGCACTCCGAAATTTGAGCGATTTGTGATCGGGAACACATGAACCTCGATCGCCGTTCGATACACGAATGTCACGACACATCGTGGTCGGAGGGTAAGATGCTTAACAATCGCAAGACCGTTATTTCGCTCGCCGCGCTGATCGCCGGCTTCGCCTTGACCGGCACCGCCCAGGCGCAGCAGAGCTACGCTTTCTATGCGCCGCCGATGCAGCAGCAGCAGCAGTTGGCGCCGCAGGCGCCCTATCAGGGCCAGTTGCAGAGCGAGGACGGCCAGAACGACAGCCAGATCGGCAACGAGGACGCGCAGCTCGATCCGCGCCTGCAGCGCCAGCTGGTCGATTATCCGAGCCAGGAAAAGCCCGGCACCATCATCGTCGATACGCCGAACACCTATCTCTATTTCATCATGGGCAACGGCAAGGCGATGCGTTACGGCATCGGCGTCGGCCGCGAAGGCTTCACCTGGTCCGGCATCAAGCAGGTCGCCCGCAAGGCCGAGTGGCCGGACTGGTATCCACCGTCCGAGATGATCGCGCGCCAGCCTTATCTGCCGCGCATGACCGCCGGCGGCCCCGGCAATCCGCTCGGCGCCCGCGCCATGTATATCGGTGGCACCGAATATCGCATCCACGGCACTAACGATCCGTCGACCATCGGCAAGGACGTGTCGTCGGGCTGCATCCGCCTCACCAATGAGGACGTCATCGACCTGTACAATCGCGTCTCGGTCGGCGCCAAGGTGATCGTCAAGCCGCAGGTCACCGAAGCGCGCGGCAAGTCGCCGTCGCAGGCGCAGTCGGTGATGACCATTTCGGACGAGGCCGCCTCGTCCTACGCCGCGGCCTCGCCGGCCGAGAGCACCTGGGCGCAGATCCGCCCTCGCGGCCTGTACTGATCCGAAGGACTACTGACTACAGACTGTCGAATTGAACCTCCGACCGTCTGACTGAACCTCCCCCAAAACTGCCCGGCAAACCCCCAGGTTTCGCCGGGCAATTTTTTGGCCGCGCGTGCTATAGCGAGCGCTGCGGTTCAATCGCGGGAGTTGATCATGCGCATTGCGGCAATGGCGGCGGGAGCCGTCGGTGGTTATTTCGGCGCGCGGCTTGCCGCGGCCGGTCACGATGTCTTCTTCATTGCCCGCGGCAGCAACCTCGCCGCGATCAAGGCCAACGGTCTCAAGATCGAGAGCGTGCACGGCGACCTGCATCTGCCGAAGCCCAACGTCACCGACGATCCGCGCGAGGTCGGCCCGGTCGATGTCGTGCTGTTCGCCGTCAAGCTCTGGGACACCGAAGCCGCGGCGGAACTGACGAAGCCGATGGTCGGCGATCAAACGCGCGTCATCACCTTGCAGAACGGCGTCGACAGCGTCGAACGCCTCGCGCCGATCCTCGGCACCGAGCGCACTGTCGGCGGCGTCACCTACATCGCGACGACGATCGCCGCGCCCGGCGTCATCAAGCACACCAGCGCCTTCGCCAAGATGGTGTTCGGCCGCGCCGACAAGAAGCCGGATGCGATGCTCGACCGCTTCCTCGCCGCCGGCAAGCAAGCCAAGCTCGACGTCCATCTCGCGGCCGATATCGAGCGCGAGCGCTGGGAGAAATTCATCTTCCTCACCGCCATGTCGGGCTCGACCGCGACCTTCCGCTCGTCAATCGGACCGATTGCCGCCGATGACGAATTGCGCGATTTCTTCCGGCAGTTGATGGAGGAAGCCTTCGCCGTCGGCCGCGCCAAGGGCGTTGCGCTGGACCATGCCTATGTCGAGGAGCGGCTGGCGGCGCTACGCGACAAGATCGAGCCGGGCATGAAGGCCTCGATGGCCCACGACCTGGAGCGCGGCAATCGTCTGGAGCTCGACTGGCTGGCCGGCAAGGTACGGGCGTTGGGCCGCGAGCTCGGCGTGCCTACCCCCGCGAGCGACACCGTCTACCGCGTTCTCAAGTTGCACCGCATGGGCCGGTGACGCGCTCGCGAACAGACAGGCTGACCGGCGCTTCGCGGCGGGCTGTATAGCCAAAAAATCACGGCGCCCCTGAGATTTCCCCTTTACCTCCACCGCCCCGGGTCCATAGGGTGCGGCGAGGTGCCGCGCGTCAGCGCGTCGCAGGGAGGAAATCCGCATTGTTTGCTGAGCATTTGAAGAAGCGCGACTTCTACGCCGGCGGTCTGATCGTGCTGATCGGCGCCGCCGTCGCGCTCAACGCCTACACCAACTACAACCTCGGCACCCTGACTCAGATGGGGCCGGGCATGTTTCCCCTCATGCTCGGCATCGCGCTGACTTTCGTCGGCCTGCTGATCCTGGGCACCGGACTCGCCACGCCGCACGACCCGGCCGAAACCATCCTGCCGGAGCAACGCGAATGGCGCGGCTGGGCCTGCATCCTGGCCGGCCCGGTGCTGTTCATCGCCCTCGGCGACTATTTCGGCATGGCCGCAGCCACTTTCGGCTGCGTTTTCGTGTCCGCGCTCGGCGACCGCACCGCGACCTTCAAGAGTTCGGCGGTCCTCGCCGCCATCGTCACCGTGTTCGGCTGCCTGCTGTTCGCCTACGTGCTCAAGCTGCCGTTCCCCATCTTCAAGTGGGATGTCTAAATGATCGAAACCGCGCTGACTGATCTCTGGTACGGTTTCGGCGTCGCGCTCGAGCCCCACAATGTCATGTGGTGCTTCCTCGGCGTGCTGATCGGCAACATGGTCGGCGTGCTGCCGGGCATGGGCCCGCTGGCGACCATTTCGATTCTCCTGCCGCTGACCTTCGGCATCAAGCCGGTCGGCGCCATCCTGATGCTCGCCGGCGTGTTCTATGGCGCGCAATACGGCGGCGCGATCTGTTCGATCCTGCTCAACCTGCCCTGCCATCCGCCGCACGCGGTGACGTGTCTCGACGGCTTCCCGATGACGAAACAGGGCCGCGGCGGCGCCGCGCTCGGCGTCACGGTGATCGGCTCCTTCATCGGCGCGTCGTGGGGCATCACGGAAATGATCTTCCTGTCGCCGATCCTGGTGAAGGTGGCGCTGGAATTCGGCCCTGCGGAAATCTGTTCGCTGATGCTGCTCGGCCTGCTCGCCGGTTCCACATTGGCGCGCGGCTCGCCGCTCAAGGGCGTCGCCATGACGCTGCTCGGGCTGCTGATCGGCATT
>JAHCKF010000276.1 GCA_026125925.1 Pseudolabrys sp. | reverse complement strand
CGACCGCGAATTGGCCGATATCGGCCTCAATCGCTCGGACATCGAGCGCGCCGCCTGGGGCGCCGCTCGGCAGGCCTAACGCCGCCACACGGTAGTCGATCAGGACACGCCCCTCCGTGTCCCTGACGTCAGAACGCCCGCGATACCGCGGGCGTTTTCGATTCCGGGGGCCTAGTCGGACTGCATCCAGCGGTCGAGCGTCATGATCTCCGGCGCCTGCCCGTAAGCGCGGGTCCAGGCATCGACCGACCATTTGACGCCGGTTTCCTTGTCGACCAGCACCGCGGTCGCATGCGGCGCCTTGAAATCGAAGATGTGGCCGCGGGCCTCGGGGGCCGCCACAGTGTGGTGGCGCAGCAACTGCATCTGCTGAAGCAGCAGCAGCAGCGACGTCGTATTGCGGCTGGTGTCGATGCAGTCGAACTGGCGCTTGTCGTACATGTATTCGCGATTGGCGCGGGCGACGTGCCCGGCGGTACCCGCGACCTGAGCGATACGCTTGTCAAACCAGGCCCCCGCCGTCGCGACGGCCTGGCGTTCTTTCGCCGCGGAGCTGCTGCCGGCCGCCATCAGCTTCCTGAGGGTCGCGTGGTCCGCCGATGTCAGGCCCAGTTCCACGCGGTACTGACAGCCAAATCCGTGGCAGACCGTGAGGGCGTCGGTGGTCGGAGGCGATAGCGACAGGCCGCCATAGGCGGCGGCGACGACCGCATCCTGAGCCATCGCGGCCGACGGCATCGCCATCAGCACGAACAGGCCGGCCAGACCGCCCCGCATCCCCGTTTTCATCTGTATCCCCGCCATTGCCGCTCAAGCCGCGAGCGCCTAATGATCAACCCCATGACTATGACCAAATTTCAGCCCGTCCACATTGTCGGCGGCGGTCTCGCCGGTTCCGAAGCGGCCTGGCAGCTCGCCAAGGCCCGCGTGCCGGTCATCCTGCATGAGATGCGGCCGCGGCGCGAGACTGCGGCGCATAAAACCGACTTCTATGCCGAACTCGTGTGTTCCAACTCGTTCCGCTCCGACGATGCCACCAGCAACGCCGTCGGCCTGCTGCATGCGGAAATGCGCCGGCTCGGCTCGCTGATCATGCGCGCGGCTGACGCCAACCAGATGCCCGCCGGCGGCGCGCTCGCCGTCGATCGCGATGGCTTCTCGGCCGCAGTGACGCAGGCGCTCGAGGCCGAGCCCCTGATCACGCTGGAGCGCGGCGAAGTCGCGGTGCCGCCAGCCGACTGGGACAATGTCATCATCGCCACCGGACCGCTGACCTCACCCGACCTCGCCGCGGCGATCGCGCAGAAGACCGGTGAGACGCAACTCGCCTTCTTCGATGCCATCGCGCCGATCGTGCATCGCGACTCCATCGACATGGAAACCGCCTGGTTCCAGTCGCGCTACGACAAGGCCGGCCCCGGCGGCTCCGGCGCCGACTACATCAACTGTCCGCTGTCGCGCGAAGAGTACGACGCCTTCATCGATGCGCTGCTGGCCGGCGACAAGACCTCGTTCAAGGAATGGGAAGCAAACACACCCTATTTCAACGGCTGCCTGCCGATCGAGGTGATGGCCGAACGCGGTCGCGAAACCCTGCGCCACGGTCCGATGAAGCCGTTCGGCCTGACCAATCCGCGCTCGCCGGACGTGAAGTCCTACGCCGTTGTGCAGCTTCGCCAGGACAACAAGCTCGGCACCCTGTTCAACATGGTCGGCTTCCAGACCAAGTTGAAGCACGGCGAACAGGTACGCATCTTCCGCACCATTCCCGGCCTCGAGAACGCCGAGTTCGCCCGCCTCGGCGGCCTGCATCGCAACACCTTCCTCAACTCGCCGAAGCTGCTCGATGAGACGCTGCGCCTGAAGGCCAATCCGGCGTGGCGCTTCGCGGGCCAGATCACCGGCTGCGAGGGTTATGTTGAAAGCGCCGCCGTCGGCCTGATGGCGGCGCGCTTTGCCGCCGCCGAGCGACGCGGCGAAACGCTCAGCGCGCCGCCGCCGACCACGGCGCACGGCGCCCTGCTCGCCCATATCACCGGCGGCCATCTCGAAACCATCGACGCCGGCGCTTCGTCATTCCAACCGATGAATATCAATTTCGGCCTGTTTCCGCCGATCACGGAAGCCGTCGAGTACGACAAGAACGGCCGCAAATACGGCCGCGGCTCGGCCAAGAACGTCGCGCGCAAGGGTGCCCTCAGCGCCCGGGCGCTGGCAGATCTGGAGGCCTGGATGAACGGCGCGAAGGCAGACGCCGCGGAATAGCGCCGGTCCCCGCGCAAGCGGGGACCCGGTACGATCGCAAGTCTGGATGCGCATGCGGCGCCCAATTTTCGCTCTATGCACGCTGTAAAGAGTTCGGATGACGAGCGAACAAGTTACCCTCACAGAGGCTCATCTGAGTGACATGGCGACCTTCAAGAAGGAACTGCAAGATGCATTTGCAGTTGCCGTTGTCGAAGAGTTTGGAGGTCTGCCGGACGGACCCATCCCATCTGATCAAGATCTGGATTCAGCCATAACAGCACCCGGCGCCGTGGTTCTGCACATCCATTTCGACGGCCGCAAGGTTGGCGGTGCCGTCGTAACCGTCGACACGAAGACGAACCACAACTCGCTTGATCTCTTCTTCATCAAGGTGGGCGAGCATAGCCGGGGTCTGGGCCTGAAGGCCTGGTTGGCAATCGAGCGACGCTATCCGCAGACGGTCACGTGGCAGACGCATACCCCATACTTCGAAAAGCGAAACATTCACTTCTACGTAAACAAGTGTGGCTTCAAGATTATAGAGTTCTTCAATCGGCATCATTCCGACCCGCACCAATCGGAGCGGCCAGACGATCTGCCCGGAGATGGTGAATCCTTTCAGTTCGAAAAGGTCATGAAGTCACCCTAAGCCTCGAATATCCGTGCCGGCTTGCGTGACGCGCGCCAGATCAGCCACTGGCGCTTGAGCGACGACATTGGCGTGACGTCGAACGGCTCGTAGCCACGCCGATCCATCGGACGTAACGTCGGGCCGATCAGCGCCAGCGGCAGCAGCGCCGGCAGGATCGCCTGCGGCACATGCGACACCTCGGCGCGCGCCGCGTTCATCTGCCGGCGGGCATGACGGCGCAACTCGGCGAGCGCCGACTTGAAGGCGTCGGTCGGTTTGCCCGCATAGACCTCGCCGAGATCGACCTTGTGCCGCTCCAGCACCTCCAGCGGCACGAACATCTGCCGCCGTGACACGTGCTTCGCCAGGTTCGTCAATATCCAGGTCACGGTCGCAGCGATGCCCGCGCCACGCATCAGCATCATTGCGTCCCGTCCGGCGCCGCCGAGTATCGCGATGGCGACATCGAACAGCGCCGATTGCGTCATCACCGCATAGTTGTCGAGATCGTCGAGCGTGCCCATCGGCTCGTCGTAGAGATCGAACTGATGGGCATCGACGATGCCCGTGAGCCGGTCCGGCGTGACGGCGTGACGCTTGAGACCCTCCATCAGCGCCGAGGCAACCGGATGCGCCGCCGCCTCGCCGTCGCGCTGGCCTTCCAGCACTTCGCGCCACCATTGCAGACGGATCTCGCCGGGCATCGGTTCGCGCGCGACGTCGCGGATGCGGATCAGCTCGATATTGAAGGCATAGAGCGCGAACAGCGCACCGCGCTTGTCTTCCGGCGAAAACAAGGTCGCAAGATAGCGGTCGCGGTCGGCTTCGCGGACGAGCTCGGTGCAGTAAGCAGCGTTATCGGGCACGGCGTCTCCACCTTCGCTGTCGTCCCCGCGCAGGCGAGGACAACGAACTACTCCACCGCGATCAGCGCCGCGCCGGCGCGGCGGTTCTCGGCGAGCAGTACATTGTAGGTCCGCACGGCCGCCCCCGTCGTCATGACATCGACAGAAATCGACAGGTCGTGAAACATCTCGCGCAAACGCGGCGGCAGGAGAACGGGATCGCGGCCCGCGCCGATCAGGAACACGTCGAGCGTGTCGCCGCGCGCGAAAGCCTGCGCCAGCGTGTCGGCATCGACATCCTTGAACGACGTCACCGGCCAGGCCCACATCCCGTCGGGAAAGCAGATGATCGAGCCGCGGTGCGACATGCCGCCGAAACGGAACCCGCCATTGCCGTAGGCATCGATCGGCGCGGGCGTCGGCAGATGCGGCGTGTCGCTGCCGAGGTCATCCGCCATCGTCAGCGGCGGCCCTTCGGCTTGGATCGGGGCGCCGGCTTGTTGGTCGGCGACGTTTTGGTCGGACGCGTTGCGGGCTTGTCGGCGACCTCGTCCTCGGACGTATCCTCGGCAAAGCGGGCCGGAATGGCGTTCGGATTGACGATCTCGGGCTGCGGCTCGGCCGACAGCGCGTCGCGGCCGGTGCCGACGCCGAGATAGATCAGAATCGGCGCGGCGATGAAGATCGACGTATAGGTACCGACCAGCACGACGCCGAACATCATGGTGGCGGTGAAGGAGTGGATCGCCTGCCCGCCGAACAACAGCAGCGCCAGCAGCGCCAGCGTCACCGTGACGTGGGTGATGACCGAGCGCGACAGGGTCTGATTGACCGAAGCGTTGAGCAGGTCCGCCATCGGCATCTTCTTGTAGCGGCGCAGCATCTCGCGGATACGGTCGTAGATGACGACGGTGTCGTTCAGCGAGTAGCCGAGAATGGTGAGCAGCGCGGCGATGCTGGTGAGATCGAAATCGATCTGCGCCATCGACATGAAGCCGATGGTGAGCACGAGGTCGTGCACGTTGGCGATCATGGCGCCGAGCGCGAACTGCCACTCGAAGCGGAACCACAGGTAGATCAGGATGCCGATGATGGCGAGGCCGAGGCCGATGACGCCATAGGACAAGAGTTCGCCGGAGACGCGCGGGCCGACCACCTCGACGCGGCGATATTCTATCTTGTCGCCAAGCGCGGCCCGTACCTTCTGCACCGCCTGCTGCTGCGCGGCGTCGCCGCCCGGCTGCTCGGCAATGCGGATCAGGACTTCGCTCGGCCCGCCGAACTG
>JAHCKF010000275.1 GCA_026125925.1 Pseudolabrys sp. | reverse complement strand
CGCCCGCGCCGCCATCAGTTCGCCGCCCTCGGGGCGGCCGGGCCGTGCCGACGGGGTCCAGGCGAAGATGTCGAAGTGGACCCAGGACGGCACATCGACGAACTTCTTCAGGAACAGCGCGGCGATGATGGCGCCGCCGAAACCGTCGCTGCCGATATTGTTGATGTCGGAAACGCGCGAATCGAGTTGGGCCTCGTAGGGTTGCCACAGCGGCAGACGCCACACCGGATCGTTTTCGGCGAGGCCGAACTTGGCCATGTCGGCGGCGAGTCTGTCGTCATTGCTGAACATCGCCGGCAGCGACGCGCCGAGCGCGACGCGGGCGGCGCCAGTGAGCGTCGCGAAATCGGCGAGTAGCGCCGGTTTGTCTTCGCAGGCCAGCGTCAGGGCGTCGGCGAGCACGAGGCGGCCCTCGGCGTCGGTATTGCCGATCTCGACCGTCAGCCCCTTGCGCGAGGCGTAGACGTCGCGCGGCCGGAAGCTCTTGCCCGACACCGAGTTCTCGACCGCCGGGATCAACACGCGCAGGCGCAGCTTCATCTTGCTCGCCATGACCATGTGGGCGAGTCCGAGCACGCTGGCTGCGCCGCCCATGTCCTTCTTCATGTTGAGCATGCCGCTCGACGGCTTGATGTCGAGGCCCCCGGTATCGAAGCAGACGCCCTTGCCGACCAACGTCACCTTGGGGTCTTTCTCCTTGCCCCAGGTGATGTCGATCAGGCGCGGCGCGCGAGGCGAGCCCATGCCGACGGCGTGGATCAGCGGAAATTCTTTCGCGAGCTTCTCGCCGCCGGTTACGTGAATCTTGGCGCCGTGCGCCGAAGCGAGCTTGCGCGCCGCGGCCTCGAGTTCGTCGGGGCCGAGATCGTTGGCCGGCGTGTTGATAAGGTCGCGGGCGAGGGCGACGCCTTCGGCGATCTGGGTGACGTCGTCGCCGTCGACGCCTTTCGGCAGGACGAGGCGGACCTTGCGGGACTCGCCCTTGCGGTAGCGGGTGAACTGGTAGGCGCCGGTGGCGAAGGCCAGCGCCGCAAGGCGGGCATCGTGGGGCGCATTGGCGAAGCGATAGGTGCCGGCCGGCAGCAGGTTGACCAGGGCGCCCGGGCGGAAGACGTCGATTGGATCGCCGGGCTTCTCCAGGCCGTACAGCACGCCGGCAAGCTTGCCGTCTTGCGCCGGAATCAGCAGCAGCTTCCCCGGCTTGGCCTCGAAGCCCGCGGCGGCGGCAAAGGTGCGCTCGCGCTCGCCAAAGCCCGCCAGCACGGCCTCGGCATTGCCGGCGTGCACGAACCAGATCGGGGTGCCGCGCGTCTCGCTGGCGGCAAAAACAGGGTGCATTCGAGGCTCCGTTAGCTGTCGGACGGCTTATAGGTCAAACATCAGCTTGCTTCACCTCCCCCTGGAGGGGGGAGGTCGACGCGCGTAGCGCGTCGGGAGGGGGTGAACCTGTGCCACCCCACCCCGCATGCCTTCGGCATGCGACCCTCCCCCTGCAGGGGAGGGTGAAGGCGGGTTAACCACTCGTTAGGGTTAACGTTTTATTGCTGAACCATGCCGCCGCAAGTCTCCCCTCGCATCAGCGGGATGCCCATGCGTCACTTTTCCCCCGCGCCACGCCGTACCCTCGCATTGGCGGCCCTGGCCGCCGTGCTGTCGCTCGGCCTCGCCGGCTGCAACACCACCAATTCGGACGTCACCGGCTCCATCGGCAACATCCGCGCCAGCGCCGACGACAATCCGCGCAGCGATGCCGAGTGGCGCCAGTCGATGGAAGCGTGGGGCGCGCGCTACCGCCAGGACCAGTCCAACGTCGAGGCGGCCATCAAATATGCCAGGGCGCTGCGCGCTATCGGCCAGCGCGCCCAGGCGGTCGCGGTGCTGGAGCAGGCGGCGATCCGCAATCCCCAGAACATGCCGCTGCTCGGTGAATACGGCCGCGCGCTCGCCGCCGCCGGCAACCTGCAGCAGGCGCTCGATGTGCTCGGCCGGGCGCATACGCCGGACAATCCGGACTGGCGCATCCTCAATGCGCAAGGCGCGGTGCTGGACCAGTTGGGCCGTCATCCCGAAGCGCAGCAGCATTACACGTCGGCGCTCAAGCTGATGCCGGACGAGCCGTCGGTGCTGTCCAATCTCGGCCTGTCCTATCTGCTGATGAAGGATCTCAAGCGCGCCGAGGACACCTTGCGCCGCGCCGCGGCGCAGCCGGGCGCCGAGCCCAAGGTGCGGCAGAATCTGGCGCTGGTGGTCGGCCTGCGCGGCAAGTTTGCCGAGGCCGAGCAGATCGCCCGCCAGGGGCTGCCCGCCGACGAAGCGGCCGCCAATGTCGATTATCTCAAGCAGGTCCTGGCCGAGCGCAAGCGCGGTGGCAAGAATTACGTGCCGCCGCCGAATCCGGGCGGCTGACGCAACCCAGGTCGCGGTTATTTCAGCGCCATCACCTTGATCGCGGCCGGCCCGAGGATCACGATAAACAGCACCGGCAGGAAGAACAGGATCATCGGCACGGTCAGCTTCGGCGGCAGGCCGGCGGCCTTCTTTTCCGCCTCGGACATGCGCATGTCGCGATTCTCCTGCGCCATGACGCGCAGCATGTTGGCGAGCGGCGTGCCATATTTCTCCGCCTGGGTGAGCGCCATACACACCGATTTGACGCCTTCGAGATCGGTGCGCTTGGCGAGATTGTCGTAGGCCTGCCGGCGATCGGGCAGGTAGGACAGCTCCGCGGTGGTCAAGGTCAGCTCTTCGGCCAGCGGCACCGACTGCGTGCCGATCTCCTCGCTGACCTTCTTCAGCGCCGCTTCGATCGACATGCCGGATTCGACGCAGATCAGCAGCAGGTCGAGCGTGTCGGGGAAGGCGCGCTTGATCGAGGTCTGGCGCTTCTGAATCTTGTTCTTCAACAGCATCAGCGGCAGGTGCATGCCGAGATAGGCGGCGCCGATGCACAGACCGAGCTTCACGCTGGCCGGCTGTCCGAAGTCGGTGACGACGAACAGATAGAAGGCGGCGACCATGAACGCCGCGATCGGCGTCACCATGCGCACAAACAGGAAGGTGATGTAGGGCGCCTGGCCGCGATAGCCGGCCTGCACCAGCTTCAACCGCGCTTCCTCCTGACCGAACCACTTGTTCAAGTTGAAGTTGTCGACGGTCCTCTGGATGTACTGCTTCGGCGATTGCCGCAGCGATATCTTGTCCTTCTGCTGAGCCATGCGCTCGCGTTCGCGGGCGCGGATCTTCTCGCGTTCGAGGGCCACGGCCTTCATGCGCTTGTCGAGCGGATTGGCGAAGACGATCGGCATGGCGATGGTCAGCACGGTCGCCATCGCCGCGACCGCGGCGAGAACCACGGTCATCGTCTGGGCGTTCATCGCATTTGAAATCAGGTCGATCATCGGTCCAACATCGTCAGAAGTCGAAATTGATCATTTTCTTCATCACCAGAACGCCCATCGTCATCCACACCGCCGAGCCAGCCAGCATGACGTTGCCGAGCGGCTCGGTGAACAGCAGGTTGATGTAGGCGGGGCTGGTCAGCCACACCAGCGTCATCACCGCGAGCGGCAGACAGCCGATGATCGCGGCGGAAGCCTTGGCTTCCTGCGACATCGCCTGGATCTTGGCTTTCATCTTCTTGCGGTCGCGCAGCACGCGCGACAGGTTGCCCAGAGTCTCCGCCAGGTTGCCGCCGGCCTTCTGCTGGATGGCGATGACGATGCCGAAGAAGTTGGCTTCCGGCAGCGGCATGCGCTCATAGAGCTTGCCGCAGGCTTCGCCCAGCGGCATGCCGATGGCCTGGGTCTCGAGGATGGCGCGGAACTCCGAGCGCACCGGCTCGGGCGAGTCGACCGTGATCATCTTGATGCAGTCGAGCAGCGGCAGGCCGGCCTTGACGCCGCGGACGATGACGTCGACGGCGTCGGGAAAGGCGTTGAGAAACTTGTTCTCGCGCCGCTTCTTCAGGAAGCCAAGCCACCAGCGCGGCAGGCCGAAGGCGCCGGCAAAGCCGAGGCCGAGCGCCGGCAGCAGCCCGGCACCGGAGGCAAAGCCGAGCAGGAACAGGACGAAGCCGACGGCGGCCGACACCACGAAGAACGTTTGTTTCGACCAGCTCAGGCCCGACTGCGCGATGCGGACCGCGAGCGGCGGCGACTTGGTCTTCTTGTGCCGTTCCTCGAATTCCTTGAGCGTGTTCTCGATGGTATCGCGGCGGCTCTTCTGCGGGCTGGCGCGCGTCGCGCGCGAGATCGGTTGCGCCTTGGCGACGCTGGCCATGCGCTTTTCTGCGGCCTTCTCGCCGGACAGGATCGGATAGATGAAGACGTAGGCGATGCCGCCGACGGCGAGCGCCGCGAGAATGAAGATCGGCAGTTGGTCCATGCCCGACCTCCCGCTCAGACGCGAATGGCTTCGTTGGCCGCTTCGGCGGCATCGAGCGCCGCAGCCAGCCGTTTTTCCTCGCCGTAGTAGCGCGCGCGATCCCAGAAGCGCGGTCGGCCGATGCCGGTCGAGCGATGCTGGCCGATGATCGAGCCGTCGGCGGCTTCGCCAACCATGTCGTAGACGAACAGGTCCTGGGTGATGATGACGTCGCCTTCCATGCCCATCACCTCGGTGATGTGCGTGATGCGGCGCGAGCCGTCGCGCAGGCGCGCCGCCTGGATGACGACGTCCACCGAGGCGACGATCATCTCGCGAATGGTGCGCGAGGGCAGGGAGAAGCCGCCCATCGTGATCATCGATTCGCAACGCGACAGCGCTTCGCGCGGGTTGTTGGCGTGCAGCGTGCCCATCGAGCCGTCATGGCCGGTGTTCATGGCCTGCAGAAGATCGAAGGCTTCCGGTCCGCGGACTTCGCCGACGATGATGCGTTCCGGGCGCATACGCAGGCAGTTGCGCACCAGATCGCGCATCGTCACCTGGCCTTCGCCTTCGAGGTTGGGCGGACGCGTTTCCAGGCGCACCACGTGCGGCTGCTGCAATTGAAGTTCGGCGGCGTCTTCGCAGGTGATGATGCGCTCGTCGTCGTCGATGAATTGCGTCAGACAGTTC
>JAHCKF010000274.1 GCA_026125925.1 Pseudolabrys sp. | reverse complement strand
AGGTGGCGGCCATGACAGTGCTGTGCTGGATCGCCGGCGCGGCCGGCCTCTGGGCGGCGGTGGCGTGGGGTTTTTCGGTCCCGCATTGACATTTTATTGCAGTGCCGCAGAGTGCCCCGGTTTAGCGGCGGGGACCCACGACCTACATGTTCAAGCGCATTCTGATCGCCAACCGCGGCGAAATCGCCTGCCGGATCATCAAGACCGCCCGCAAGATGGGGATCGAGACCGTCGCGGTCTATTCCGAGGCCGACAAGGACGCGCTCCATGTCGAGATGGCCGATACCGCGGTGCTGATCGGGCCGCCGCCGGCGGCGCAGAGCTATCTGATCATCGAGAAGATCATCGCCGCCTGCAAGGAGACCGGCGCCGAGGCCGTGCATCCCGGCTACGGCTTCCTGTCCGAGCGCGAGGCCTTCCCCAAGGCGCTGCAGGACGCCGGCATCGTCTTCATCGGTCCCAACCCCAAGGCCATCGCCGCCATGGGCGACAAGATCGAGTCCAAGAAGGCGGCCGCCGCCGCCAAGGTCTCGACCGTGCCCGGCTATCTCGGCGTCATCGAGGACGAGAAGGAGGCGGTGCAGATCGCCAACGAGATCGGCTACCCGGTGATGATCAAGGCTTCCGCCGGCGGCGGCGGCAAGGGCATGCGCATCGCCTGGTCGGAGAAGGAAGTCGCCGAAGGCTTCACGCGGTCGCGCTCGGAAGCCAAGTCGTCCTTCGGCGACGACCGCATGTTCATCGAAAAGTTCATCACCGATCCGCGCCACATCGAAATCCAGGTGCTCGGCGACAAGCACGGCAACGTCATCTATCTCGGCGAGCGCGAATGCTCGATCCAGCGCCGCAATCAGAAGGTCATCGAGGAAGCGCCGTCGCCGCTGCTCGATGAGGCGACACGCAAAAAGATGGGCGAGCAGGCGGTCGCGCTGGCAAAGGCCGTCGGTTACGATTCCGCCGGCACCGTCGAATTCGTCGCCGGCCAGGATAAGAGCTTCTTCTTCCTCGAGATGAACACGCGGCTTCAGGTCGAGCATCCGGTCACCGAACTGATCACCGGCATCGACCTCGTCGAGCAGATGATCCGCGTCGCCGCCGGCGAGAAGCTCGCCATCAAGCAGGCCGACGTGAAGCTGAAGGGCTGGGCGGTCGAATCCAGAGTCTATGCCGAGGATCCGTATCGCAACTTCCTGCCGTCCACCGGGCGCCTGACGCGCTACCGCCCGCCCGCCGAACGCGTCTCGGACGGCATCACCGTGCGCAACGACACGGGCGTCTATGAAGGCGGCGAGATCTCGCTGTTCTACGATCCGATGATCGCCAAGCTGGTGACGCACGGTCCGACGCGCGCCGAGGCCATCGCCGCGCAGGGCAATGCACTCGATGCCTTCGTCGTCGACGGCATTCGCCACAACATTCCGTTCCTGTCGGCGCTGATGGCGCATCCGCGCTGGAAGTCCGGCAATCTGTCGACCGGCTTCATTGCCGAGGAATTCCCCGAAGGCTTCCACGCCCAGACGCCCGAGGGCGAGCGCGCCGAGGTGCTGGCCGCGGTCGCCGCCGCCATCGATCACGTCTACGGTGAGCGCAAGCGGCAGATCTCCGGGCAGATGAACGGCCGCGCCGTGACGCGCGACAGTCAGCGCGCGGTCTGGCTCGGCGATCGGGAGATGCGTCTCGAGGTCAAACGCGAGAACGGCACCATCGGCGTCAAGCTCGGCGGCAAAGGTGCCGTCACGCATCTGGAGTCGGACTGGAAGCCCGGCGAGCCACTGTGGGGCGGCACCATCGATTCCAAGCCGGTCGCCGTGCAGGTGCGCAACATCGCCAACGGCTTTGCGTTGTCGTATCAGGGCGTCGAGACCAAGGCCTATGTCTACACCGAGCGCGAAGCCGGCTATGCGCGGCTGATGCCGGTGAAGCAGGCGGCCGACACCGGCAAACTGGTGCTATGTCCGATGCCGGGTCTTGTCGTCTCCATCGCCGTCAAGGAAGGCCAGGAAGTGAAGGCCGGCGAGACTGTCGCGGTGGTCGAGGCGATGAAGATGGAAAACGTGCTGCGCGCCGAGATCGACGGCACGGTCAAGAAGATCAACGCCAAGCCGGGCGACAGCCTGGCGGTGGACGCGGTCATTCTGGAGTTTGCGTAGCGGGCGCCGCCGGCGTCGCTGCGCGCACGAAACCGCGCGCCAGTGCGTGATAAATGCCTTCCGG
Source organism: Pseudolabrys sp. (assembly GCA_026125925.1). The sequence continues at coordinate 2,852 of JAHCKF010000274.1, read as the reverse complement.
GCAGACCAGCCGCGAGCAGGCATAGGCGATGATCGAGGCGGTCATCACCGGCACCACCATGGCGTGATTGTCGGTCATCTCCGTGACGATGACGAAGGCGGTGATCGGCGCCTGCACGACGCCGGCGAAATACGCCACCATGCCGAGGATCATGATCGGCGCGATCGGCGCGCCGTGGAAGAACTGCGCGATGTCGCTGCCGATGCCGGCGCCGACCGCAAGCGACGGGGCGAAGATGCCGCCGGGAATGCCGCTCACCGCGGTCAGCGCAGTGGCGAGAAACTTGAGGATGCCGAAGCTGTGCGGCAGCGCGGTGCCGCTCTCCAGCGCCGCTTTCACCTGCTGATAGCCGGTGCCATAGACGAGATCGCCGGACACGATCCCACACAGCGCGACGCCGAGCCCGCACAGGCCGGCAAGCAGCAACGGCTGCTTCTTGAAGGCGCCGCCGATGATGCCGGGCAGGCCGCGCGCCATGACGATGACGAAGCGGCTGAACAGCCCGCCGGCCAGCCCGCCGACCACGCCGCAGATCGGCACCGCCAGCCAGTCGGTGCCGTGTTGAAGCATTGTCTGCGTGCGGCCGAAATAAGTGTAGTCGCCGACGAGGGCGAGGGTGGTCAGACCGCCGGCGATCACCGCGGCGATGATCAGGCCGCTGGCGCGCGTCTCGAACGAGCGGCTCATTTCCTCGATGGCGAAGACGATGCCGGCGAGCGGTGTGTTGAAGGCTGCGGCAACGCCGGCGGCGGCGCCGGCAAGCACGAGACCGCGCTGGCGCCGCGGCGACATGCCGCCGACGGCGAACATGATCGAGGCGCCGACCTGTACGGTCGGGCCCTCGCGGCCGGACGATGCGCCGCAGAGCAGGCCGAGCAGCGTCAGCAGGATCTTGCCGGCCGCCACACGCAGCGACACCAGCCGCTTGCGCGCGGCGTGGTCGGTGAGTTGCCGCGCGGCGATGGCCTGCGGAATGCCGCTGCCTTGCGAATTGGGGAAATAGCGGTTGGTCAGAAACACCGCGAGCACGAAGCCGAGCGGCGTCACCGCCAGCGACGCATAGCGCCAATGGGCGATCAGCAGCGCGAAATAATGCTGCACTTGATCGGCGAGATAGGCGAGCAGCACCGCTACGGCGCCGACCATGATGCCGCCGGCCAGAAACATGAAGCGTCGCTGCCAGTGTCCCGACATGACCTTCATGCGGCGAAGGTGGCGGTTGGAGCGGATGAGCTGCATCGTGCGAAATCTTGTTCGGGCGGCAGAAAAGGCCGCTCAACGCGGAAAAACAGGCGGCGATGGGCCCCGGCGCTACAAAAGTGCTGTAGGTCACCCGCCGGGGCGTTGCAATAGCCGATTGTCGCCACCGCCTCCCGGAACCGCGCTCGAGGTCGCTGCATTGATCACAAAGCCGCGTTCGCAAGGGAGACGATCCATGAGACCGAAACGCCAGCCACGCCCAGAGCTCGAAACCAATACGGCGCCTGAACTGCTGGACGACGACCGCCGCCGCGATCTGCCCGAGACGCGGCCGGAAGAGCTCGACGAGCGTGCGGCGCGCGGCGAGGAAATTCCCGCCGGCGGCGGCTTCACGCCGACCGAGGACGGCGGCAACCCGCAACATCCTGTGCACGACGAGGACGAGGAAGACAGGTTGCCCGAGGATTACGAGCGCGAGATCGACCGCCTCGACGGCGCCGTCGACAAACGCGTCTCCTGAGCCGCGCTTGCGCCGCGCCGACGTGGTTCTGTTATGCTGACCGTGTGACGCTCTATTTCGCCTACGGCTCGAACATGCACCGCGCCGCCATGCAGGCGCGCTGCCCGGCCGCGCGCGCTGTCGGCCCGGCGCGGCTCGACGGCCATGAATTCTTCATCGGCGTCGATGGCTGGGGCTCGGTGCGGCCCGCGCCAGGGCAGGTGGTGCACGGCGTGCTATGGCGGTTGACGCCCCGCGACCGCGCCGTGCTCGACGCCTACGAACTCACGCACAAGGGTATCTACAACGTGCGCATGCTGCCGGTGCGCTCGGGCAGCCGCACGGCGCGGGCCATGGTCTACCTGTTGCGCCGCGCCGCCGCGGGACAGCCGAAGCCGGGTTATGCCGAAATGTGTGCGAGCGCCGCGCGTCAGTGGGGTTTGCCGGAACGTCATGCGCGTGACATCGGCCGCTGGTCAGTGTCGCGCTGGACCGGCAGCCGCGTGATGGCGCAGGGAGAGGCATGATCCATGACGCAGGAGGCGATCGTCCATCTTATCGTGCACGGCCGCGTGCAGGGCGTCGGCTATCGCGCATTCGTCGAGCATGAAGCAAAGCGGCGCGACCTGCAGGGCTGGGTGCGCAATTGCGGCGACGGCACGGTGGAGGCGCTGCTCTCCGGCAACGCTGCGACGATCGAGGACATGATCGCCATCTGCCGGCGCGGCCCGTTCGGTGCGCGCGTCGACGCCATCGACCGCAACCCGGGCCATGCGTCCGGCCTGAAGGACCGCCGGCCGGGTCAGGCGTTCTCGGTGCTGCCGACGATCTGAAGGCGCGCCGGCCGCGGCTGGCGCCTGCGCAGTTGCCGGCGGCCCCACAGCCACAAGCCTGTGACCAACAGAATTACCAGCGCGGCCGAGACGATCACGTTGAGCAGCGGCGCGACGATGTCGCTCCAGTTGCCCTCGTGAATGAGCCGCGGCCAGTTGCGCTCGAACGGCGTTAGCCCGTCGCGCGTCACGGCAAAGACGCGCATCTCGCCGTTGTCGTTGACGCGTGCGGCCAGCGCGCCGCCCAGCGGGCGGATCCAGGTCACCCGCGCGAGGTCGTATTGCGCGCCGACGATGCGCAGCGCGTCAGTCAACGCGAC
>JAHCKF010000273.1 GCA_026125925.1 Pseudolabrys sp. | reverse complement strand
AGATTGACGCCAAGACTCATATTGCCGGACTTGACGATAACCGCGCCCTGCGCCGCCTGGGCGATCTTGGCGTCGTCCTCGGCGCTCATCCCGGTGGTGCCGATGATGTGCACCTTGCCGGCGGCCGCGGCGCGCGCGGCGTATTCGAGCGTGGCCGCCGGCGCGGTGAAATCGACGATGCCGTCGGCCTGCGCCAGCAGCGCCGCCGCGTCGCCGGTGAGCTTGACGCCGTTCTCGCCGAGGCCCGCTAGTTGTCCGGCGTCCCAGCCCATCAGCGGCGAGCGCGGATCTTCCAGCGCGCCGGCCAGCGTGAGTTCCTTGCTCTCGGCGATCGCCTTGACCAGCGTGCGGCCCATGCGCCCACCGGCGCCGGCAACGATCAAACGCATTTCAGCCATAGCCCAAGGCTCCTGCAGTGATGCAACGGGTATAGCGGGCGAACGCCGCGGCTGTCATCTCTCCGCCCAGGTAGCCCGGGTGAAGCCAACGGGTCGGCGCGAAGCGCCGCCCGATGACAGGCTCCGCGAAACCCGGGACAACCCTAACCCGGATTTCGCTTCGCTCCATCCGGGCTACACGGCCCCCAGTTTACGGCTGCGGGCCGTCATACCCCTCGATGATCAGGATCTCTGCGGTTGAATGCGCCTGCCGGATCTTCAGGTTGTCCTGGTATTCCGGGGAATCGTAGCAGGCCTTGGCGGTGGCGTAGTCCGGAAACTCGATGACGACGTTGCGGCTGCGCGCCTGGCCTTCGGGCGCCTCGAACTTGCCCGCGCGGACCAGAAAGCGGCCGCCGAACTTCTTGAAGATTGCGGCATTGGCCGCCGAGTACGGCTTGTAACCCTCGTCGTCATGCACATCCACGCGACCGATCCAGTAGCCCTTCGCCATAGCGTTCCTCGCTGTTACTGCTGCTGTTGTTGTTGCTGGGTCGTGACCTGCGCGATCTCCTGCACGATCGCATCAGCCGCCGCCTTAGGATCGGCGGCTTCGACGATCGGCCGGCCGACGACGAGATAGTCGGCGCCAGCGGCAATCGCCCGTGCCGGGGTCATGATGCGCTTCTGATCGCCGGCGGCGCTGCCCGCCGGCCGGATACCCGGCGTCACCAACGCCATCTCGCGGCCGATGACGCCGCGCAGGTTGGCGGCTTCCTCCGGCGAGCAGACGAGGCCGTCGATGCCGATGTCGCGCGCCTGCGCCGCGCGTTTGGCGACCAGCGGACCGACCGTCAGGCCGTAACCGGCTTCGGCGAGATCGCCGTCGTCGTACGAAGTCAGCACCGTCACCGCGAGAATGCGCAGGTCGGAGCCGCGTGCGCCTTCGACCGCGGCCTTCATGGTCTGCGGATATGCGTGTACTGTGAGGAATGTGGCGCCCATGTTGGCGACGCTGGCGACGCCGTGTTTGATGGTGTTGCCGATGTCATGCAGCTTGAAATCGAGGAACACCTTCTTGCCCGCGGCGATCAGGCCGGCGGCAAAGGGCAGGCCGCCGGCGAGGCCGAGCTGATAGCCGATCTTGTAGAAGGTTGCCGCCGGCCCGATCCGCGAGATCAGGGCTTCGGCGTCGCCCACCGACGGCACATCGAGCGCGACAATCAGGCGGTCCTTGGCGTCGAGCGGCACGGGTCACTCTCCCTGATGCATGACGGCCTTAGCTCATCGTCCGCGACATCTCCAGGAGACGCGCGAGCAAGGCGTGAAACTGGTTGGCGATACGGGTATCGGCGATATTGCCCAATTCGTCAAAAGCTTCATCGACACCGGCGATCGCGAGCTGTTCGGGGATCACCAGCGCGCCGCAGCCGATCTCCAGGATCTGCCGCAGCGCCAGCAGCGAATGCAGGCCGCCCGACGGCTCGGGCGACACCGAGGCGATGGCGAACGCGCGATGCCGGAACGCGGCGTAGAGCGGATCGCCGCGCTCGCGGACGCGCGACACCCAGTCGATGGCGTTCTTGAGCAGCGGCGTCACCGAGGCGGAATATTCCGGGCTGGCGATGAACACGCCTTGATGTGCCGTGAACATTTGCTTGAGCTTGACCGCATTCGCAGGCGCGCCGCTGCGCGCTTCCAGATCGGGATCGAACAGCGGCAGCGGATAGTCCTGCAACGAAATGCGCGTGACGTCGACGTCGAGCAGCGTCAATTCCTTGGCCGCCAGCGCCGCCAGCTTGACGTTGTGGGAGCCGGTGCGGGTCGAACCCGCGAGGATCAGGACTTTCGGTTGCGGCATGGGGCGTGTTTAGCACACGCAGGCGCGGCCTCGTAGGCCGTCAATCAAACGCCGCGATAGGTCCAGACGCGAGCCGGCGGCACGTTGAGCCAGATCAGTTCGGACGGCTCGCCCTTGATCGCCCCGAGGTCTTTCGGGATCGGCGAGCCCATGGCGTAAGTGAACTGGACGAAGGGTGCGCCCTGCTTCAGCAGCGCCATGGCATCGGAGATCAGACGCAGGCGGGTGCGCGGCGGCTTGGTCATCAGCGGCAGACCGGAGACCACCGCGGCGGCCGGTTCGCGCACGATGCCGCCGAGCAGGCGGCGCAGGCGATAGGCATCGCCCTGCACCACGGTGGCTTCCGGATAACGCGTGCGCAGCAGCCGGCAGAAATCGGGATCGAACTCGACCAGCACCAGACGCTTCGGATCGATGCCCCATTGCACCAGCGCTTCGGTGACCGGACCGGTGCCCGGCCCCAACTCGATCACCGGGCCGGTGGAATTCGGATCGACACAACGCGCCATGCGTCGGGCCAGCGCCTTGCCCGAAGGCATGACGGCGCCGGTGCGGATCGGCTTCTCGAACCATGTGCGGAAGAACTGCACCTCGTCATCAAGACGAAGGGGCTTCTTGGCGACACGGGCGACGGGCTGTGGCTGCATTGCTGAAGGGTACCCGGCCGGGGCAGAAAACGCTGCGGAAACTGTCACCTAACCGTCAAACGGGTATAGGGCGGCGAGGACAGGGTCAAGATGGTCAAGCCGAATAGCTGCCCCGATTTGCCAAACCGTCGAGGAACGTCTTGACGCGGCTCAGGAACCCGGCCGACTCCGGCTGAGTATGATCGGATGAGAGCTTCTCGAACTCGGCCAACAGCTCTTTCTGGCGTTTGGTCAATTTCTGCGGCGTTTCCACCGCAACCTGAACGTACAAGTCGCCGGTTTGTTTCGACCGCAACACCGGCATACCCTTGCCGGTCAGGCGGAAACGGGCGCCCGACTGGGTGCCGGCCGGAATCTTGACCTTGGCCTCGCTGGCATCGATGGCCGGTACCCCAATCTCGCCGCCGAGGGCCGCTGTCACCATGGAGATCGGAACGCGGCAATACAGGTCGGCGCCGTCGCGCTGGTACAACTCATGCGGTTGCAGCGAGAGGAAGATGTAGAGATCGCCCGGCGGACCGCCCCGCACGCCGGCTTCGCCCTCGCCAGCCAGGCGAATGCGCGTGCCGTCCTCGACGCCGGCGGGGATGTTGACCGATAGCGTGCGCTCGCGCGTCACGCGCCCGGCACCCGAACAGGCCGCGCACGGATCGTCGATCACCTGGCCGCGGCCCTGACAGGTCGGGCAGGTGCGCTCGAGCGTGAAGAAGCCCTGGGCGTGGCGGATCTTGCCGGCGCCGCTGCAGGTCGGACAGGTCTTCGGCTTGGTACCGGTCTTGGCGCCGGTACCGGAGCAGACTTCGCAGGTCACCGAGGTCGGAATGCGGATCTGCGCATTCTTGCCTTCGAAGGCTTCCTCGAGCGTGATTTCCATATTGTAGCGCAGATCCGAGCCGCGCTCGCGGCCCGAGCCGCGTCCGCCGCGGCGGCCGCCGCTCATGCCGAACAGATCTTCGAAGATATCGGAGAAGGTCGAGGCGAAGTCGGCGCCGAAGCCGTGCTGGCCGCCGCCGGCGCCTTGCTCGAACGCGGCATGGCCGAAACGGTCATAGGCGGCGCGCTTGTCGCCGTCCTTGAGCACGTCGTAGGCCTCGTTGAGCTCCTTGAACTTGTGTTCGCAGTCCTTGTCGCCCGGATTGCGATCCGGGTGGTGCTGCATCGCGAGCTTGCGGAAGGCCGCCTTCAGCTCGACTTCCGTGCAGGTGCGCGAAACGCCGAGCACCTCGTAATAGTCGCGCTTAGACATGGGGCTGCCGATAAACCAATTGAGCCGCTGACATTGCCACACATCGCAGCAAGTCCCCTCCCCCCATAGCCCGTCGAAGACGGGCGTAAACGCCCTTTTGGCGGGGGAGGGTTAGGGAGGGGGGTGAATTCCGATTGAACGAATAAATAGCTACCCCCCTCCCGACCGCTGCGCGGTCGACCTCCCCCTCAAGGGGGGAGGTGACCAGAGATTGTAGCTCGCTCGATGCCATGATCGAGCTTAGGCCGACTTCTTGCCGCCCTTGTCGTCGTCGACTTCGGTGAACTCCGCGTCGACCACGTCGTCCTTCTGCTCAGCTTCCGCACCGCCGGCACTGCCGGCCTGCTGCTGCTGATAGATGGCTTCGCCGAGCTTCATCGAAGCCTGCGCCAGCGCGTTGGTCTTCTGCTGGATCGCGTCGGCATCGTCGCCCTTCAAGGCTTCCTTGAGATCGGCGATGGCGTTCTCGATCGCGGAGCGTTCGGCATCGCCGAGCTTCGCACCGTGCTCGGACAGCGCCTTCTCGGTCGAGTGGACCAGAGCTTCGGCGTGGTTCTTGGCTTCGACCGCCGCCTTGCGCTTCTTGTCTTCCTCGGCGTGGCTCTCCGCGTCCTTGACCATCTTCTCGATGTCGGCCTCGGACAGACCGCCCGATGCCTGGATGCGGATCTGCTGCTCCTTGTTCGTCGCCTTGTCCTTGGCGGACACGTTGACGATGCCGTTGGCGTCGATGTCGAAGGTCACTTCGATCTGCGGCATGCCGCGCGGCGCCGGCGGAATGCCGACGAGATCGAACTGGCCGAGCATTTTGTTGTCGGCCGCCATCTCGCGCTCGCCCTGGAAGACGCGGATGGTCACCGCGTTCTGATTATCTTCGGCGGTCGAGAAGGTCTGCGACTTCTTGGTCGGGATCGTGGTGTTGCGATCGATGATGCGGGTGAACA
>JAHCKF010000272.1 GCA_026125925.1 Pseudolabrys sp. | reverse complement strand
CAGGGCCGGCGCGGTCAGCGGCAAAAGGCTTGGCTGCAACGCCGCGGCGATGGCGATGACGCGGAGGAATGACACCGCCGTCGCCAGCGCCACACCGGCTGCCAGCAGCGCGGGCCGCGCATCCCCGGACACGGCGCGCCGTGCGCTGGTCACCGTGACCGCGGTCGATGACACCAGACCGCCCGCAATGGCGCCGAACAGGATGCCGCGCTCGGAGCCGAGCGCCTTGACCGCGACGTAACCGAGGAACGACACGCCGGCGAGAACAATGGCGATCAGCCAGACCTCGCGCGGATTGACGCCGTTCGCACCGCCGATGGTCATATCCGGAACGATCGGCAGGATGATGCAAGTCATCGCCAGCAACACCAACGCCGAACGCAGCTCCGGCCAGGTGATGCGCTTGATCCAGCCGTGAATCTCCGAGCGGATCGCCAGCACGCCGGTCGCCGCCACCGCCACCGCCGCGGCGATGCGCATGTCGCCGATGACCGCGTAGGCGCCGAGCATGAAAGTGAGCAATCCCGCGACGATGGTCGTCGCCGAATAGCTGCCGCCGGCACGGTCGGCGTCGCGCTGCAGGATTGCGAAAATCGCGGCATAGACGGCAAAGCCGAAGCCGAGCACCAAACCGCCGCCAACCGGCGAATCCATTGCCTGCGCCAGCGCCGCGACGATGCCGCCGAGCAGACCGCACAACGTGAAGGTGCGCACGCCGGCCGCGCGCGTGCCGGGCTGCATGTCCCGCGTCTTCCAGCCGCGCTCGAGTCCGACCAGCAGGCCGATACCGAGCGCCAGCGCCAGCCTATAGAGAAGGTGATCGACGTTCATGCGCGAGCGCCCGGCTTTGCGAGGTGGCCTCAATCTAGGCCCCGCCCTTGAGCGCGGCAAACCGGGGCCGGCAGGCCGCTATCTGCGCCGTATCGAGCGCGGTGTGGGCTCGGCGCGATGCAAGGCTGCACTGAAAATTCGTTACCCGGGACGCGAATACGCCATCGCTTCATGCTCCACAATCGAGCCGGCGTAGAGATGTCATCCTATTTGTGGAACCGCCCCTTCCCCGTCCGTCTTGCCCCCTATATTAGAAGCACGACCACCGACCCCGCTTATTTGGAGGCTCACCATGACATTGGCGATTGGCGATATCGCGCCGGACTTCGAAGCAGAAACCACCGAAGGCAAGATCCGCTTTCACGAATGGCTGGGCGATTCCTGGGCGGTGCTGTTCTCGCACCCGAAGGACTTTACGCCGGTCTGCACCACAGAGCTCGGCACCATGGCGCGCCTGAAGCCGGAGTTCGACAAGCGCAACACCAAGATCATCGGCCTGTCGGTCGATCCGGTCGACAACCACAAGACCTGGTCGGAAGACATCAAGGAGATCGTGGGCTTTGCCCCGAACTACCCGATGATCGGCGATACCGACCTCAAGGTCGCCAAGGCCTATGGCATGCTGCCGGCTTCGACGTCGGGCACCTCGGAAGGCCGCACGCCGGCCGACAACCAGACCGTCCGTAACGTCTTCGTCATCGGCCCGGACAAGAAGATCAAGCTGATCCTGGTCTATCCGATGACCACGGGGCGCAACTTCAACGAGATCCTGCGCGTCATCGACAGCCTGCAGCTCAATGCCAAGCATCGCGTGGCGACGCCGGCCGACTGGAAACAGGGCGACGACATCATCATCACCGGCGCGGTGAGCGACGAAGAGGCCAAGAAGATCTGGCCCGGCGGTTACAAGCAGCCGCGGCCCTATATTCGCATCGCGCCGCAGCCGAAATAGGCCGCGACAGGACGATTTGGGTTTGAGTATAGAAGAGCGCGGGTCCGTCGGGACCCGCGCTTTTTTCTTTTGTGTCCGGCCGCCTCGCGCCGGCAAAGCCGCCCGGAGCTTTTCGCCATGTCCGACATCAATGAATCCGCCCTCACCCAGCCGGCTTTCGCCAAATTCCTCGGCATCAAGATCACCCATATCTCGGCCGAGAAAGTCACCGCCGAACTGCCGGTGCGCGAGGATCTCAACAACCGCTTCAACATCATGCATGGCGGCGCGATCATGGCGCTGGCCGACAATCTCGGCGGTACCGCGACCTCGGCCAATCTCAAGCCCGGTCAGTCGACGACGACGATCGAAAGCAAGACCAACTTCTTCGCCGCTGTGCCGATCGGCGACATCGCCTACGCCGAATGCACCCCGCTGCACCGCGGCCGCACCACCATGGTCTGGCAGACGCGCATCACCCGCGGCGACGGCCGGCTCTGCGCGCTGGTGACGCAGACGCAGATGGTGCTGGACGCCAAGAAGTGACGGGCTAGCTGCCCGGCTTCCGAGCAGCGTCGGCTGGATAGAGACTTTGCTGTTCTTCTGTCTGCACCTGGGCAACCTCCACAGCGGCGGAGCCCTCTTCGCCACGCCGCCTCATGCGCTTGCCGTACCAATAGGTCCACAACAGGAGCGCCCCCACTGTCGCGTAGCCGACGACAGGCCCGATCAGCAGATAGTCGGCGACGCTAAGCGTGTAGATCAGCGCGATCCCCACTCCGACATCGGCAAGCAGAACGGTGCCCCAGACCAACGTCATCAGCATCATCGTGCGCCGAAATCCCGGGTTGGCTTTCAAGCGTTCAAATCGCTCAAGCTCCGGTGAGCCACCGCGCCGCATGGATGCCAACGCCAATTCATAGATCAACGGTCGCCCCACCGCTGCCGAGGCCAGGAACAGCAGTCCAACCGCGCCCGTCACCATTTTCTCGCGCAGTTGCAGCATCCGCGCCGAGCCTGATCCGATGGCGGCAAGGACCGACAGCGCAATGCCTCCCAGCACAAGCAGCGAAAGAAGATCGACGCGGCGATGGCGCAGAAATTCGGCAAGGCTCCAAAGCACCGGTGGCGCGGACGAAACCAGTAGCGCGCCGAAGTCGCCCAATTGATCGTCGAGCAGACTGTATATGATGAACGGCAGCACGGCGTTTATCGTCAACTCGGCGATGATCAACAATCCGCGCCGCCTGACAAAGGAGACGACCTTCGCTAACATCCGCCTTGCTTTCCGAAGGTGAAGGCCAGACCGATCCGGAAATCGACTGCCGGGATGTCCGCCCCTCGTCCGCTGCCTTTAATTCTCCGCACCCGTCGAATCCGCTGCTTTGGCAGCCGCCGGCTTCGCGCCGCCACGATTGACGATCAGCACGCCGGCTGCGCAGACCACCATGCCAACGACCGAGACGAAATCGAGCTTCTCGCCGAACAACGCGTAGGCGAACAGCGCCGTGGTCGCCGGCACCAGATAGAACAGGCTGGCAAAGCCGGTCGCGGGCGAGCGGCGGATCAGCCAGTACATCAGCGCCACGGTCGCCACCGACAGCACCAGCACGAGCCAGAACATGGCGAACACGAGTTCGCCGCTCCAGTGGATAACGCGCGTCTCGAAGCCGAAACTGATGATCCAGAAGAATACCGCGACGGCGAGATATTGCAGGACGTTGCCGGTGCGCCAGTCAATGTTGCCGCTGTGCCGCTTCTGGTACAGCGTGCCCAACGTGATGCCGATGAGCGACACCACGCTCGCCGCCCAGCCGAGCGGGCTCGCCTCCGCGATCATCTGCCGGTCGTGGAGAACCAGCGCCACGCCGCCGAGGCCGAGCAGGAGGCCGAGCCATTGCAGCGATGTCACCTTCTCGCCCATGAAGCGATTGGCGATGGTCGAGGTCAGGATCGGCTGCAGACCTGGAATCAGCGCCGAGATGCCGGCCGGCACACCTTGCGAAATCGCGATGAAAACGCCGCCGAGATAGATGCCGTGCACCAGAATGCCGATGGCAAGGCTGTGACCGGCCTGTGTCGCATTCGGCCAGGGCGCGCCGCTGATGAGGGCGATCGGCAGTAGAACGAGAACGACGAAGCTCATGCGCACCGCGAGAAACGTCATCGGCTCGATATACGGCAAACCGTATCGCGCGCCGATGAAGCCGGTGCTCCACAACAACACGAACAGGATCGGCGCGGCCGCGATCGCCAAATTCGTCAGGCGCATGTGTGTCTTGATGATTGCGAGAATCGAACTGGAGGGAACCGAAGCAGCGACGGCGCTATAGCACCTTCAGCCATGCATAGCACCTGCGAGTTCCCGCAACCCTTCGTTTGAAACTTTCGCTTTGCGCAGACGTTTCCATGTGGGCGACTTCTTTCGCCGCAGGAAACCAAGGAGATAGCCATGAGCGATCCGCGCCTTGACGATCCGCGTTTCGAAACGCGGCATGATCCCGTGTTGCAGCGCAACCGCGCCGCCGCGTCGGCAGGCACCACTTGGGCCTGGATCGGGGGTATCGCGGCCGTCATTCTGATTGCCGTTCTCGTGTTGGGCAACTGGCACACCGGAACCGATACCGGGACGCCCCCGACCGCGAGCAATCCGGCCGTGACCGCGCCGGGCGCGACGCCGAGCACCACGGGCGCCGGCGGCACCTCGCCCGCTCCCGCTCCGGCTCGCCCGGCAACGCCGGCTCCGGCGGCACCGGCGGCACCGAACGCGCAGTAATCCGAGACTCACCGCGTGAGCACGAGCCCCGGCCAGCCGGCCGGGGCTCGACGCGTTGCGTCACGAGCCGAAGAAGCCGGATAACCCGAAGCCGAGGCTCGCGCTCACCACTGCCTCGAGCGTCTCGAACTGGACGCCGCTCAGCGCATCGCTGATATGCGGATAGACCCAGCGTCCGACGGGCATCATCACGGCCGCGACCAGAAAAACGCAGATCACTTTGCTGATCATCGAACGATCCATCGCGCGCCCCCTCACCTCGATACAATCTAGCACGGACGCTTTGTCCGCGCGCAGGCTTGTTCCCATCCCGATCATTGCCGACAATGGCAGCCCGCAACCCGACCAGTGGAGCGCCATGCCATGCCCAAAACGCCCGGCTACTTCAAGGGCAAGACCATCGTCATCACCGGCGCGGGCAGCGGCATCGGCCGGGCGACCGCGCTGATCTTCGCGCGCGAAGGCGCCAACGTTGTATGCGCCGACATCGATGAGGACGCGGTGGCGCAGACCGTCGAGATGATCGACGCCGCCTAC
>JAHCKF010000271.1 GCA_026125925.1 Pseudolabrys sp. | reverse complement strand
ACCCAAGGCAGCTTCACCTTCACCGTGGCGCCCTGAACCGATGCTCGAGCCGCTGGTCATCGTCCGCGCCGTGCACTTCGCCGCCTGCCTCGCGGCGTTGGGCACGGCGGCCTTCGCGACGCTGGTGCCCGATCGCGCGCTCGACCGGCGCTGGCGATGGCTGGCGGCGGCCGCTCTCGCGGTCGCAGTCGTTTCAGGCGCGATTTGGTTCGCCCTGATCGCCGGCCGCATTCTCGATGTCCCACTCGGCGATCTTGTCGGAAACGCCGATCTCGCGACCGTCGCGACCGATACCCGGTTCGGCCGCGTCGCCTTGCTGCGGCTGGCGCTGGCGGCCGCCGCCGCAGCAGCGCTGTTGTCACCCCGCTGGCGGTGGCCCGCGCTGACCGCCTCGGCGGCGCTGACCGGCGCCATCGCCTGGACCGGCCACGCCGGCGCCGGGACCGGCGTCATCGGCGCCGTGCATCTTGCGTCCGACGTGGTCCATCTGGTCGCCGCCGGCCTTTGGCTCGGCGCCCTGCCGGCGCTGGCCGGCCTGCTTCTTTGGAGCCGGAAGGACCCGGCGCGCGCCGCCCTGGCCGCGCAGGCGACCCGCCGCTTCTCCCGCCTGGCCGTGGCGAGCGTCGCCGCCGTCGCGACCAGCGGCCTCGTCAACAGCGCAGTCCTGGTCGGCTGGCCCGACGATCTCCTGGGCGGCACCTATGGTCGCGTCCTGGCCCTCAAGGTGGCCCTGTTCGCCGCCATGCTGGGATTCGCCGCCGTCAATCGTTTCCGCCTGACACCGCGCCTGCCGGAACGGACGGCCCTGCGTGCCATCGCCGTTACAACGCTCGCTGAAACCGCACTGGGAATCGGTATTCTCGTCCTCGTCGGTTTTCTCGGCACCTTGCCGCCCGCCAGCCACGTGCACAGGCAAGCGGCAGCGGTTAATCCGGATGCAGCCTTCGTCCATATCCACACCGCCGAGGTCATGGCCGACCTCAGCATCGCCCCCGGCCATGCCGGCGTATCCACAGCAACTGTCCGCCTTTGGCACGAAGACTTTTCGGCTTACGCCGCGGAACGCGTGCAACTGGCGCTGGAGCCGACATTTTCCGGCGCCGTTGGGCTCAAGCGCGAGGCCAGGCAATTACCGGATAGAACCTGGGAGATTGCCGAGCTCAATATACAACCATCCGGCGTGTGGACGGCGAAGGTCATCATCGAGCGTCAGGGCGCATCAATCGTACTCGACGCACCGATTGTGATAACGCAGTGCAGCAACGATTGCAGGTGACACGCGAGGTTTCGTCCGATAGCCTTCCTGAAGCCGAGTGGCAGGATAGCTGGCAACAAGACCGGCGCTCCGACATACGGTCCAAGTCTTGGGAGGAAAGTCTCCGGCGCGCCAGACGCAGCCGTCTCGATCAAAAAAGCCGTAAAACAATCGAGACCGAGGGACAGATAAAAGCGACCGAGCAGGGCCAGCGCCCTGCTCTTTTTTTTGCCCAGCGCGTTGTGTCGAGACGCCTCAGGAATTGGGCGGCTGCGAGATCCGCTTGAGGAACTCGATCGGCAAGAGATCGCGCGTGTAGATGAAATACAAGATGGCGAAGATCACGCTCGCGATCAGCGTCGTGTAGAGCAGCTTGCGCCACACCATATGCGTCGCCGGCGCGCCGGGATCAGTGCCGGCCTCGAAGGCGCCGCTCTCGTGCTGGCTGCGCACGCCCCACGGCAGCACGGCGAACAAGGTCAGCCACCAGATCAGAAAATAGATCGCCAGAATGGTCGTGGTGCTCATGATTATTCCTTGCGCATTCGGCCGGCGCTGACGATCAGGCCTGCTCGAGCTCGACCAAAGTGCCGCAGAAATCCTTCGGGTGCAGGAACATCACCGGCTTGCCGTGAGCGCCGATCTTCGGCTCGCCGTCCCCGAGCACGCGCGCGCCTTGGCTCTTGAGTGTGTCGCGCGCGGCGATGATGTCATCGACCTCGTAACAGACATGATGGATGCCGCCGTCCGGGTTCTTGTCGAGGAATTTCGCGATCGGCGAGCCCTCGCCCATCGGCTCGAGCAGCTCGATCTTCGTGTTCGGCAGCGTGATGAACACGGTGTAGACGCCGTGATCCGGTTGCGCCACCTTGTCGGAGACATTGGCGCCCAGCGTATCGCGATACACCGCCGAGGCCTTGGCGATGTCGCGCACGGCGATGGCGACGTGATTGAGACGACCGATCATTGAACTCCCCTCTTGTCCCGGACGCGAAGCGGCGCGTCAACGACGCAACGCAGATCCGGGACCGTTACGAACTCCGGCCCTTTGGCGGTCCCGGTTCTGCAGCGCACCGTTTCACGCTGCGCTGCGCCCGGGACAAGTATGTATCAAACCACAAGCACATGGACATGGCACATGGGCTTCTTGCCCCAGCGCTGCGACACCGTCGCACGCACGGCGCGGCGCACCGCTTCGGCCAGCGAGTCCGGATCGCCGCGACGCTTGCGCGGCAAGGACTCGTAGGTCGACTCGATCGCCTCGAGCACGGCATCGGCGATCAGTTCGCCCCGCGCGTCGCGCTCCGGAATGCCGATCATGTCGAATTCCGGATCGGCCACCAGCTCGCCGCGCTCGGTGAGCGCCAGCGCCACCGAAATGGCGCCGGCAAAGCCGAGGCGTTTGCGGTCGGCGATGGTCCGCGCGTCGGCCTGCACCAGCAGCGAGCCGTCCTTGTAGGTGCGGCCGGCCGGCACTTCGTCGACGATCGCCGCCTTGCCTTCGACCAGCCGCACCAGATCGCCGTTGCGGCACTGGACCACCTCCGGAATGCCCATGGCGCGGCCGAGCTTGGCGTGTTCGGACAGATGCAGCGCCTCGCCATGCACCGGGATCAGGATCTTCGGCTTCACCCAGGACAACAACTGCTCGACCTCGGCGCGGCGCGGATGGCCGGAGACATGCACCAGATGGGTACGGTCTGTGATGACCTCGATGCCCTGGTCGATCAGACCGTTGATGATGCGGCCGACTTCCTTCTCGTTGCCGGGAATGGTGCGCGCGGAAAAGATCACGGTGTCGCCGCGCGACAAGGTGACGTCCGGATGCTGGTCCTCGGCGATGCGCGCGAGCGCGGCGCGCGGCTCGCCCTGACTGCCGGTGCACAGAGCCACCACTTTGTCCGGCGGCAGGTAGCCATAGGCATCGACCGAGCGGAACGCCTTGACGCCGTCGAGCAGGCCGAGTTCGCGCGAAATGGCGACGACGCGGTCCATGGCGCGGCCGACCACGACCACTTCGCGGCCGCATTCCTGCGCCGCCAGCGCGACGCTACGCAACCGTTCGACGTTGGAGGCGAATGTCGTCACCGCGACGCGGCCCTTGGCCTCGCGGATCAGCGCCGCGATGGTCTTCTCGACATCGGCTTCCGACGGCGAAACGCCGTCACGCACGGCGTTGGTGCTATCGCCGACGACGGCAAGACAACCCTCCTCGCCGAGCGCGCGAAGCTTGGCTTCGTCGGTGCCGTTGCCAAGCATCGGCGTCTTGTCGATCTTCCAGTCGCCGGTGTGCAGCACGGTGCCAGCCGGCGTGCGGATGATCAGCGCCGTGGCTTCGGGAATGGAATGCGCCATGGCCACCATCTCGACGTCGAAGTCGCCGACGGTAAAGCGCTCGCCCGGCTTGACGATGGTGATCGGGATTTCGGCGGCGCCGTCGCCGCCGGCGCGCTTTGCCTCGACAAGCGCGGCGGTGAAGGGCGTGGCGTAGACCGGCACCTTCAGCTTCGGCCACAGGTCGAGAAGCGCGCCGAAGTGATCCTCATGCGCGTGAGTAATGACGATGCCGGCGAGATTCTTGCGCTCGGACACGAGGTAGCCGATGTCCGGCAGGATCAGATCGACACCCGGCAGGTGTTCTTCCTGCGCGAAGGAGACGCCGAGATCGACCGCCAGCCAGCTCCGCTTGTGATCGGTGCCGAGGCCGTAGATCGACAGGTTCATGCCGATTTCGCCGACGCCACCGAGCGGCGCGTAAACGAGGTCTGTGCGTTGATTGTTCATGCTGCTCCGAATCCAAATACTTCGCCGGCGGTGACGACGGTCACGCCCTCCGCGTCACGCACCAGAAGCCGGCCGTCATCATCCAGCCCCTCAAACAGTCCGGAAAACTCGCGCTCCGGCAGGCGGACGCGGATATCGCCGCCGAGCCCTGCGGCGCGCCTGAGCCAGGCGGAACGGATGGCGGCGAAGCCTTGCCCGCGATCCCATTGGGCCAGGCGCACCTGCATGGTTCGCGCTAGCGCCTGCAGTAGCGTGTCGGCCGTGACCAGCGCCCCGGCCGAGGCGAGGTCGGTCGCGGCGTAAGGCGTGTCCGCCGGATGGCTGGCGCAGTTGACGCCCATACCGATGACGGCGGCCAAGGGCGGCCCAGTCTCGGCTTCGACAAGAATGCCGGCGATCTTGGCGTTGCCGAGCAGCAGATCGTTCGGCCATTTGACCTTGAGCGCGGGTCCGAGCTGCGGGGCGCATTCGGCGACCGCGTCGTGCAGCGCCAGCGCGGCGGCGAAAGACAGTTGCGCGGCCACGGGCGGCGGCGCCGGATCGGTCAGCAGCAGCGAGGCATAGAGATTGCCGGCGGGAGAAGCCCAATTCCGGCCGCGCCGGCCGCGGCCGGTCTCCTGCACTGCGGCGGTAATCCACAACGGACCGCGCTCGCCGGCACGCGCGCGCGCCAGCGCTTCGGCATTGGTGGAGCCGATGGTGTCAAAAGCTATATGCCGGACCCCCGCCAGGTCCGTGGCTTCGCGGTTCATCGGTCAGGACGCGCCGTACACGTCCTCAAAAGACATGGCGTTCAGAACAGCGATTTCGCCGCCGCCGTGGCCGCGCCGAGCAGCGGCGCTGGATAGAGGAAGAACACGATGTTGAGCGTGCCGAACACCAGCATCATCAGGCCGACCAAAGCCGGCGTGCGCTGAAACGCCGGCGCCGGCTGGTCGAAATACATCACCTTGACGATGGACAGATAGTAGAACGCGCCCACCACGCTCGACAGCACGCCGATCACGGCGAGCGTGTAGAGCCCGGCATTGATGGCG
>JAHCKF010000270.1 GCA_026125925.1 Pseudolabrys sp. | reverse complement strand
TGGCGCGCTTCGTCCATTCGCGCTCGCAGCGCGCCAAGAAGCCGTTCATCTCGGTCAACTGCGCAGCAATCCCGGAGAACCTCCTGGAATCCGAATTGTTCGGCCACGAGAAAGGCGCCTTCACCGGCGCGCTGGCCCGCCGTATCGGCAAGTTCGAGGAAGCCGACGGCGGCACGCTGCTGCTCGACGAAATCTCGGAAATGGACGTGCGCCTGCAGGCCAAGCTGCTGCGCGCCATCCAGGAACGCGTCATCGACCGCGTCGGCGGCAACAAGCCGGTGCCGGTCGATATCCGCATCATCGCCACGTCGAACCGCAATCTCGCCGAGGCGGTGCGCGCCGGCACGTTCCGCGAAGACCTGATGTTCCGCCTCAACGTCGTGAACCTGAAGATCCCGCCGCTGCGCGAACGTCCGGCCGACATTCCCGAACTCGCGACCCACTTCATCAAGAAATATTCGGAGGCCAACAGCCTGCCGGTGCGGCCGCTGTCGGTCGAGGCGCGCCGCGCCCTCAATGCCAACCGCTGGCCCGGCAACGTCCGCGAACTGGAGAACACGCTGCACCGCGCCGTCATTCTCTCCACCGGCACGGAAATCGGCGTCGACGGCATTTTGTCGCCGGACGGCGCGCGGCTCGATAGCGCCCGCGGCACCGGTGTCGCCGAGCAGGCGGTAATGGCGGCCGAGCAGGTCACGCGCAATCTCGTCGGCCGCACCGTCGCCGAGGTCGAGCGCGACTTGATCCTGGAGACGCTCAAGCATTGCCTCGGCAACCGCACCCATGCGGCCAACATTCTCGGCATTTCGATCCGCACCTTGCGCAACAAGCTCAACGAATATTCCGCCGACGGCGCGCCGATCCCGCCGCCGCATGGCGGCGAAATGAAAGGCGCGGCATAACGCTGCACCGTAACGACACACGCGGCCGGTAGATCGGACGATCCGCCGGCCGCTTTTGTATTGGGATATCCGGGAACTTCGGGCCTGCCCTCGGGTTAGGTCCGGCATGGTCAAAGTCCTGCTCTGCCACAATCCGAATGCCGGTAATAAAGGCCACGATCGCGAAAGCCTCGAGGCTGCGTTGAAGCTTGCCGGCCATGATGTCCGCTATGCGTCGGTGAAGGACGAGAAATTCGTCGCCGCCTTCGACAAATCGGTGGACCTGATCGTCGCCGCCGGCGGCGACGGCACCATTGCGCAGGTGCTCACCGTCATCCCCGACCGCGACGTGCCGGTGGCGTTGCTGCCGCTGGGCACCGCCAACAACTTTGCCCGCTCGTTGGGCATTGCCGGAACGCCGCAGGAATTGGTGGAAATGTGGGACCCCGAGCATACCTGCCCGGTCTCCCTCGGCTCGGTCACGGGCCATTGGGGCACGAGCTTGTTCCTGGAGGCCTATGGCGTCGGCGTGTTTCCACAATTCCTGCTCGACGCCAAAAAGGGCAAGAAGCCCGAAGGCGCGCGCAATCTGCAGCAAGGACGCGCGTTATTTCAGAAGGCCATCAAGCGCGCCAAGCCGATTGAGGCTACGCTGATCATCGACGGCAAGATGCACGAACGCGAACTGCTCGGCGTCGAGATCTGCAACATCGCCTTCACCGGACCGGGGCTGCCGCTCGCCTCGACCGCTGACGTCAGTGACGACAAACTCGACCTCGTGTTGATCGAGCCGGACGATCGCAAGGCCCTGATGGAATGGGTGGAGACGCCGATGGAAGACAAGCCGCCGGTCACCACCCGCAAGGGCTCGAAGATCGAGGTGACGTTCCGTGACGCGCCGACCCGTCTCGACGATGAATCCTTCGACGCGACCGGCGGCAAGAACGCCATCGAACTGACCTGCGAGGAGCAGCAATTGCGGATCGTCATTCCCCGCAAGCATCCGGTACAGAAAACGCCGGAGAAAAAGGCGGCGACCGCATGAGCGAGGCCACCACCTCCCCGCCTTCCGCCGTGCAGGGCGTCTCGCGCGACACCTTGCGCGACATCGAACATCTGGCGGTCGAGCTCGCCGGCATTGCCGGCACGGAAATTGGGCGGGCGCTCGGCGGGCTGTTGGCGGTGAAATACAAGACCGCGGTTAAGGAGGACGAGTGGCGCGACCCGGTGTCGGAGGTCGACGGCAATGTCGAGCTCATGATCCGCAAGCGCCTCGCCGAGAACTTTCCCGATCACGACATCATCGGCGAGGAAATGGACGAGCGGCCCTCGCGCGGCAACGACTTCGTCTGGTCGGTCGATCCGATCGACGGCACCGCCAACTTCGTCAACGGCTTCCCGCTGTTCTCGGCTTCGATCGGCGTCCTGCATAAGGGCGTGCCGGTGGTCGGCGCGCTGTGGTGTCCGATCAGCCATGCCCTGCGCGCCGGTGTCTATCACTGCACCAAGGGCGGCAAGGTACGCTTCGATGGCGCCGACGTGACGCCGAAGGTCAACCCTGCAGTGCGTCGCCGTCTGGTCGGCGTGCCGGTGGCCACCGTCAGCGACGGCTTCTGGGAGACGCGTAAAACCGGCTCGGCCGCGTTTGAATGCGCGATGGTCGCCGCCGGCCTGCTGCAGGCCGCACGCTTTACCGCGCCGAACATCTGGGATGTCGCGGGTGGGCTGGCGCTGATCTTCGCCGGCGGCGGCATTGTCCGGCGCCGCGAAGGCAAGCGCTGGGTACCGATGGCGCATTTCGAGGCGACCAGGGAAACCCCCGACCTGCGCTTCTGGCGTAACGAACTCATCGTCGGCGAACCTACCGCCGTCGAGCGCATGTGCGAGGCGCATGAGACGGAATGACAAAAAGCCCGGCGCGATGGCCGGGCTTTCTGCAACGCTGATGATCGTCCGTACGCCAGAATTTACGCTTTCCGTGCCGACCGAACCCGTTCATCCTTGTTTTTCTTGTCGCGTTCGGAATCGAGCTCGACTGCCTTGGCCATCAGATCGTTGCTGATGGCTTCGAGGCTGTCGGCCATTTTCCGTCCCGCGCGCGCCAGTTCGGCACAGCGATCGGCTGTGTCGATCAGGTACTGCTCGATATTGCGCATGTGAACCCCGTCATGTTGCTGTGCAAGTAACGGCGTAATCCGGCACGTTCAAGCGCGCAGTGTGGTAATCACGTGCGTTATTGGCGGCGGAAGTGAAATATTCTGGCGCCGGATCGACCCTTCAGGACTGCTTGTGATGTTTATTTATAAAGTTTGTAGTGAGACGCTGTGGTCCGATGCCGCGCGCGCCGGCGCTTTCAAAGGCGCGCCGGTCGATCTGGCGGACGGCTATATCCACTTCTCGACGCAGGAAAAGCTCGGCGAAACGCTGAAGCGGCACTTCGGCGGACAATCGGGCCTGGTTCTGATCGAAATCGAGGCCGCGCGGCTCGGTGACAAGCTCAAATGGGAGCCCTCGCGTGGCGGCGCGCTGTTTCCGCACCTTTACGGCGATCTCGACCCCGCA
The DNA here is from genome assembly GCA_026125925.1 of Pseudolabrys sp. The sequence continues at coordinate 1,658 of JAHCKF010000270.1, read as the reverse complement.
ATTGTCCGCAAGGTCGAGAAACTGAAGCTGGGCGCGGAGGGCCACCAGATACCGCCACTACCCCTATAGTCGAATGTTGCAGTGCAACCCTCCTATGCGCGGGGAACGTCCGGCGGCCACCGGCCGTTGTTGCCTCGGACATCAGCACAGCTTTCCCATGACCATTTTCAGTGCAAATCAGAATCTCATCCACCGCTCGGTGCATCACCGCATCGCCGGTCCGGTGGAACAAGCGATCGCCGCGCCGCGTCACGCCGGTGCGCTGCGATACCGCTGCCCGGAGTCCGGCAGCTTCGTGCTCCTGACCGATCCCGACAGCCTCGCCGGCTTCAACAGCGGCGACGACACGTTGCGTCAGCGCTGCGGCGCCTGCGGCGAGATGCACCTGTTGCGCATCGAGGATAGCGGCGACCACTGACCGCCCTCACCCGGCTTATTTATATTCCGGCAATTGGCGAGCCTGCCGCAGGTCGCCTAGTCTCTCACGATCCGGCGCGATCAGCGCCGGCTTTGGGGGACGATCATGCGCATTCTCATTTCGACGGCCGCGGCGCTGCTGATGAGCACGCTGGCTGCTTTCGCCGCCGACCCGGTCGGCAGCTACACCGTCAAGGGCACCAATCCCGGCAACAACGGCACCTACTCCGGACGGGTCACGGTGACCAAGACCGGCGAGACCTACAGCGTCATCTGGGTCGTCGGCAGCACGCGCTATGTCGGCACCGGCATCGGCAATCGGGATTTCATCGCCGTGTCCTACAAGTCCGATGAAGGCACCGGCCTGGCGCTCTACGGCGCCGATGGCGGCAACTGGGCCGGCGTCTGGACCTATTCCGGCGGCCGGCAGGTCGGCGCCGAGACCTGGAGCCGGAATTAATACGTCTCGCTTGGCGAATGCCATTCGCAACGCGGTGAGACCTTTCGCCGCGTGCGATGGCGGCCGCGTCACGCGTCCGTGATGAGCGCGCCCACATCCATACCGCCACCGCTCCCGTACCTGTCAGCATCTCCACCACATCGCGTCGGAGACAGCAAAACAGAACGGGAGTCGATCATGAATTTCGCTTGCAAGTCCGCCCTCGCCGGGGCCGCTTTTGCGCTTGGCGTCGCGATGACTGCTGCTTCCTTCGTGCCGGGCTACGCCGCGGAGACCAAGATGGTCGGCGGCGCGGAGATGTATCCGAGCAAGAACATCATCCAGAACGCGATGAACTCGAAGGATCACACGACGCTGGTCGCCGCGGTCAAAGCGGCCGGTCTGGTCGAGACCCTGCAGGGCAAGGGACCGTTCACGGTCTTCGCGCCGACCAATGAAGCCTTCGCCAAACTGCCGAAGGGCACGGTCGACACCCTGCTCAAGCCCGAGAACAAGGCGCAGCTCACCAAGATTCTGACCTGCCACGTCGTCGCCGCCGATGCGATGTCGTCTGCCATCAAAAAGATGATTAAGGACGATGGCGGCGCCCACAAGGTGAAGACGGTCGGCGGCTGCATGCTGACGGTCAAGAACGCCGGCGGCACCATCACCATCACCGACGAGAAGGGCCAGACCGCGAAGGTGACCATCGCCGACGTCAAACAGTCGAACGGCGTCATCCACGTCATCGACACCGTTCTGCTGCCGGCGGGCCGATGCCCGGCGGCCGGGGCGGGCTCCC
>JAHCKF010000027.1 GCA_026125925.1 Pseudolabrys sp. | reverse complement strand
CAGAAGGCGCAGGTCAGCGTGCAGCCGACCTGGCTGGAGACGCACAAGGTGCCGCGCTCGGTGTCGGGGATATAGACGCACTCGACGTCGTGCGGCAGCTTGGAATCCTTGTCGCCGGGGAGTCGCAGCAACCATTTGCGCGTACCGTCGACCGAGACCTGCTCGGCGATGACTTCGGGACGATCGACGGTGTAGCGGGTCGCGAGCAACGCGCGCAGTTCCTTCGAGATCGTCGTCATGGTCTCGAACGAGGTAGCGCCGCGGAAGTAGATCCAGTGCCAGAGCTGTTGCACCCGCATCTTGCGCTGCGCGGGCGCGATGCCGAGCTCGCCCAGCACGTCCGACAGCTCCGCCCGCGACAAACCGACGAGCGACGGCTTGTCAGGGGCGACATAGGCTTCGAGCGCCGTCTTTTCGACGAAGCCGGGGATGGCGCTGTTCTGGTCGGCGGCGAGAGTCATCGGAACTAATCTATCACGCGGAACGGGAAAAACTTGACCCTCTCCGGTGGGAGAGGGTCAGGGGTACCCCGTCTATGTAGGCAGTTGCGGAGCCTATTTACACTCCGCGGCGACCTTGTCGAGCGCGTCGGAAATGCCCTTGAGCGAGTAGGTATCCGTGGTCTTGGTGCCGCGGGAGGATTCGCTCTGGATCACCAGGTCGGAACCCTTGCGCATGGACTCGACCATCTGCGCTTCCTCATTGGCATTTTTCACCCAGGCGCCGTCGTTCTGCGTGTACAGGACATATGTCTTGCCATCGACCGCCGCACTGGCGTCGTGGTTGGCTTTCTGCGGATAGCCGACGATGACCGAGACCTCGTTCTTCACCTTTTCGGCGGGGCGGGTCGAGACGAATGCATAGGACTGGTCACGGTTGCGGCCCGGCGGGTCGGTGGTCGCCGAGGTCGGTTTGGACAGCACGAAGCAGACCTTCTTGCCGCCCGGGGTCGCCGTATAGGCGCCCCAGTCGCCGAACTGGCCGAGCAACACGGCCTGATCGGCCGGATTCCTGGACTGGGCCTGAGCCGGCTGAAGGGAAAAAGCGATCAGAACCGCCGCACCGGCGGTCACCAAGGCAATCGCGGGGCTTAGGCAATGTTTCATTCTCATCGGGACCTACCGGTTGAATGGAACGACGCGTGGCACGCCGCCTGAGTTTCAAGGAGACACCGGCCCACTAACGGACCAATATCGGCATAGTGAAGGCACAATTGACCTTTCCACGCCACCTTAGCGGCGAAAAGTTAATGGCACCATGCCCCGGCGCTCGCCGTCCCGCGGCTCCATGTTAGAACCCGCCGAAATTCACGCCCCATCAGGACGTCCATGAAAGCCCTGCTCTGCACGCATTACGGCCCGCCCGACGAACTCGAACTGGCTGAGATCGCCGATCCTGTAGCCGGGCCCGGCGAGGTCGTGGTCCGGGTGAAGGCAGCGGCCCTGAACTTCTTCGACACACTGATCGTCCAGGGCAAGTACCAGACCAAGCCCGCCTTCCCGTTCTCGCCGTCGGCGGAATTCGCCGGCGTGGTCGAATCGGTCGCACCCGACGTCACCGCGTTTAAAGCCGGTGACCGCGTGCTGGGTTTCACCGGCTATGGAGCAGCGCGCGAACTCATCGCGGTGCCGTCGCAGGCGCTGACGCCGATCCCGGACGGCCTCGACTTCGACCGCGCCGCCGGGCTCTGCGTCACCTACGGCACGACACTCTACGCGCTGAAGGACCGCGCGCATCTCCACCAAGGCGAGACGCTCGCCGTGCTCGGCGCATCGGGCGGCACCGGCCTCGCCGCCATCGAGATCGGCAAGCTGATGGGCGCGCGCGTCATCGCCTGCGCCTCGTCGCCGGAGAAGCTCGACTTCTGCCGCCAGCACGGCGCCGATGACGGCATCGATTACACCACGGAAAATCTGAAAGACGGACTGCGCCGCGTCACGAACGGCAAGGGCGCCGACGTCATTTACGATCCGGTCGGCGGCGCCTACGCCGAGGCCGCGCTGCGCGGCATCGCCTGGGAAGGCCGATACCTCGTCATCGGCTTTGCCGCCGGCGACATCCCGAAGGTGCCGTTCAATCTCTATCTGTTGAAGAGCGCCAATGTGCTCGGCGTGTTCTGGGGCGCGTGGACCGAGCGCGATCCGGACGGCCATCGTGCCAACACCGCGCAGCTACTCGCCTGGGCGGCGGACGGCAAACTGTCGTCGCATGTGCATGCGGTGTATCCGCTGAACGAGGCGGCCGCGGCGCTCAAGGCGATTGCCGAACGCCAGGTGATGGGGAAGGTCATTTTGAAGCCGTAGACTCGGCAGCCAAACAAACGCCGGTCATCCCCGCGAAAGCGGGGATCCATCATCACCGACATCGCAATTCGGATGGGCCGGTGGCTATGGGTCCCGGGTCTCGCTAACGCTCGCCCGGGACGACAGCGAGAATCACGCTGCCTTCAACTGCCCCAGCTTCTCGCGCGCCGCGTCGCGGTGCTCGGGGCGCATGTGGCTCGACACCAGCTTGAGCGCGGTCATCAACACGGCGGCGTCGTCGGTGAAGCCGAGCACCGGCAGCATGTCCGGCACGACATCGAAAGGCAGCACGAAATAGGCAATCGCCGCGACCAGCGTGCCTTTCACCTGCAGCGGCGTGGCGCGGTCGAAGGCACAGTAATAGGCCGCCAGCAGATCCTCGGCGAACGGGACCTGCGCGGCGGCGGCGCCGAGCTTGCGCCAGAACTTGCGCTGCAACGACGGATCGTCGGCGGCCGATGAAGTTCCGTAGGAAGTACGGGCGGTGCGCATCTTTTTTATTTGGGGGCCGAAAGAGCGAAGTTCAAGGACGTCGTCCCCGCGCATAGCCGTCCGAAGGACGGCGTTCTTTCAGAACGCCTATGGGCGGGGACCCATACGCCGTGACTTCTCGATGGCACGGTGGGTATGGGTCCCGGGTCTCGCGGAGCCTGTCATCGGGCCGCGCTTCGCGCGGACCCGTTGGCTCGCCCGGGACGACAGATTTAGGAGCCCGCCATCCTCTCCATCGCCTCCGCCAGCTTGATGTCGAGCTCGGTGACGCCGCCGGCATCATGCGTCGCAAGCGTCACGTCGACGGTCTTGTAGACGTTGAACCACTCCGGATGGTGGTCCATCTTTTCCGCCACCAGCGCCGCTCGGGTCATGAAGCCGAAGGCCTGGTTGAAATCCTTGAACACGAACTTCTTGACGATGGCATCCCGATCCGGCGCGTCGGCCCAGCCGGGGAGCCGGGCGAGCGCGGCCTTGCGCGCCTCGGCGGTCAGTTTTTGCGCCATATCACATCCCCTCGTTTCCGATCGCGGCATGATGTCCTGGCAGGGCTTTTTGGCCAGCCCTTTTTACAACGCCCCGGCCTCGCAAAGGGTTCGGAACGAGCCTATTTTCATGGTGCGCGGGATTTAGCGAGGTCCTCATGTCCTGGTCACTGAGCATCGGCAAGGTTGCCGGCACCGTCGTCCGCATCCACATCACCTTCCTGCTGTTTCTGGCCTGGATCTTCGCCGCGAGCTACTCGCGGGGCGGCGGCGCCGAGGCGTGGTCCAGCGTCGCCTTCATGGTCCTGCTGTTTGCCTGCGTGCTGCTGCACGAATTCGGCCACATCTTCACGGCGCGTTATTTCGGCGTTGCCACGCCGTATGTGACGTTGCTGCCGATCGGCGGCGTCGCCCAGCTCGAGCGCATCCCCGAGCAGCCTGGTCAGGAATTCCTCATCGCCATCGCCGGGCCTTTGGTGAATGTCGCCATCGCGCTCCTGCTGATCGCGTTCGGCGGCGCCGAGATCACGCAGAGCGCCGCGGCGTCGATCGACAACGGCCAGATCTCGATGGTCGATCGGCTGGCCGCGGTGAACCTGTTTCTCGCGCTGTTCAATCTCATTCCCGCCTTTCCCATGGACGGCGGCCGCGTGCTGCGCGCCGCGCTGGCGACACGGCTCGGTTATGTGCGCGCCACCGAAGTAGCGGCGGCGATCGGCCAGTTCGTCGCCTTCGCGCTCGGCTTCTTCGGCCTGCTGTACAATCCGATCCTGATCTTCATCGCCATCTTCGTGTATCTCGCGGCGTCGTCGGAAGCACATATGGTGGCGCTGCGGGCGGTGTCGCGCGGCGTGCCGGTGAGTCATGCGATGATGACGCAGTTCGCCACCCTCAAGCCCGACGCCCATGTCGATGAAGCGGTGCAGACCTTGCTGGCCACCAGCCAGGGCGAATTCCCGGTGGTCGATGACGCCGGCAAGCCGGTCGGCCTGCTGGCCCGCGACGGCATTATCAAGGCGATCAAGACGCTCGGCCCCGACGCCCGCGTCGCCGACGCCATGAGCGCGGACATCCCGACCATCGGCCACCGCGCCTCGCTCGATGACGCTTTCAAGCTGCTGCAGGAGAAGGAAGCCGTAGCGGTCGGCGTTACCGACACAGACGGCCGCCTGACCGGCCTGATCACTTCGGAGACCATCGCCGAGATGGTGATGCTCGGCGACGCGCTGCCGAAGGACCTTCGTGGCCCGTGGGGCCGAACCGCGGCGACCTGAGCTGGGCGGATACCGCCACCGCAGATTTTTCGGCGTCGTCGGCACGACAATACCGATCGTTGACTTGTCTCAATTCACGCGCGCTTACGTGAATTTAACGTCGCACCAAACCGCAACGGGTGCGACATGAAACACAAGCCATCGAAGCTGTCGTTGATTATCACCGCATCGGCGGCTCTCGCCGCGGCAATGTTCGCAACATCGGCCGCGCAGGCCGGCAGTGTGCGCCTCTACGTGCTGGCGCCGCAGCCGCCGGCTTCGCTGCAGACGGTGGAGACGCAAGGCTCGGACAAGCCGGCCTATGCGCACTCCTACGACATTTCCTACAACACGGTCGAACAACAGATCCGCCAGGAGATCAAGAAGGCCAACATCGATCTCGGCGGCGCCGTCGTCTGCGAAGGCGCCTGCCCCGACGTGCATTGGCACGTCAATGTCAGCAACGATTTCTCCTTCACCCTCAAAAACCAGCCGACGATCACCGCATTCGGCGACGCGCAGGACAACGGCGTCGATGTCTATCTGAAGACGCAGTTCAAGCTGCACACCGTGGTCAGCGCGCGGCTGTGGGCTGACCCTGCGACCGGGCACGTCGAAGGCACAGCCAATGTGCCGATCGACCTGCTGATCGGCATGGAGGCGAAATCCAAGCTCGCGCTGTGGCCCGAGGTCAAATCAATCAGCAGCTATTGCGAATCGACCAAGCTGCAGGAGAGCGTCTGCGTCAAGCTGACGCTCGACGATAAGAACATCGACCTCTCCGATCCCAAAGGCATCGCCGTTGGCGTCGGCATGGCGCTTGGTGGCCTGATCGGCGGATCGCCGCTCGCCGTCGGTATCGGCGACCCGCTGAGCGGCCTCATCGCCGGCAAGCTCATCTCCGAAGAGGTCGTCAAGATCGCCGAGAAGAAGGTTCAGGACGAGGCCAGCAAGGTGCTCAACAACGTCCTGCAGGTCGCTAACATCCGCGCCACATGGCTCGCCAGCAACTATGTCGACGCCAAAGCCACGCAGGCCAACGCGGTCAAGAGCAAGTTGCTCGACACCAAGCTTCCGGGCGTCAGCAAATCGCTGCAGGAATTATCGGCCGCCTTCGGCCTGACGCTCGATGTGCAGACGAGAACGTCGAGCGGCGACGTCTACGTGATCGTCACGCCGCGCTTCGCCGCCAACCCCGCGGGCAGCAAGCTCGTCGGCAAACTGCGCATGCCGAAGGAAGCCTGCGTCTATGGCAAGTGGACCATGGGCACAATTCCGTTGGGACTGCAGACGGTGCCCGGAAACACCGACCTCGCCGGCAAGGTCGGCAAACCGTGCAGCGAGATCATGCCGGCCTCCGACATCAAGCTCGCCGGCTATCTCGGCGCCGATCCGAAGATCCTCAAGGTCGGTGCCAATCCGCTGCCGAACTGGAAGCCGGTCGGCAGCGTCAAGCTCACCGGCACCATGACCGAGGTGAAGCACGGCAACGTGTTGTCGACGCAGTTGCGGCAAAGGGGCACCACCCGGCGCACCGCGACCGGCTATTACGAATGCAGCTTCGAGATTTCCGGCCTGCCGAGCGCCGACATCTTGGAGCTTGTGTTCAAGGGCAAGGCGGCCGAGCGGATGGCCGGCTTCCAGCAGGACCCGCATCGCTATGTCGAGGTTTCGGCGGCCGGCGTTTCCGCCGCGCTCGACGACGCCTGGAACAAGGCCGGGCCGCCGGTCGTCATCGGCGGCGACGGCAAATGCGGCCCCGGCACGGTGAAGGCGCCGCATTACGAGCCGGCGGGCTGGCTCGACCGCATCACCGATCTGCTCGACATGGACAAATGCCCGAACTGCGACATCAAGCTCGAGGAGGGCATGCTCAAGGCGTCGAACATGAAGCCGATTTTGGAAAACCCGGCCTTGAAGCCGCTGTTCGATGCGCTGGCCGCCGGCCGGGCATTGCCGGCGGCGACGAAGACGCCAGCGATCCAGGCGCCGGCCACGCAACAGACGCCGGGCGCCGGCGGTGTTCAGCGCGCGCCGGCGCTGCGGCCGCAGTTGCAGCGCCCGGGCCTGCAACAAGGCGTCGAGACGCCGAAATGAAACAATCGGGATTGAGTGCCCTGCCGATCCTCACCTTGCTGGTGCTCGCTGCGCCCGTCGCGCAGCGGGCCGTTCCGACCGATGTAATCCAGGTCGAAGACCCGGAGCCCCTGCCTGATCGGCCGACGGCGCCGGTCGCGCCGGGCACCCTGCCGGATTCAACCCGCCCGACCGCACAACAGCCGCCGATCGCCCCGGACAGCCGCATCATCCAGCCGGCCGCCCCGGTCGTTCAGCCGGAACTGGCCCGGCCGGCCGTCAAAGGCCCTGCCGACACGCCGAAATGACCGGACGGGCGGCGGCAAGCGGCTCTTTTTGCCTTTAAGGCTGAGCCGCGAAAGGCCCGCCAAAAGCCATCGGCGCGGTTGCTTCCGGCCCTTTTCTCACTATATTGCGCCGCAAAAGCGATGCGTCGCGGGCCCGGATTGCGGCCCGCGCTTTGGTTTTTGGAACAGCGCGCCGCCCCGGAAACTGCTTCGGCTCAGGCCCCGCGCAAAAGGCAAATCTTATGGATCTCCGCAATATCGCGATCATCGCGCACGTCGACCATGGCAAGACCACCCTCGTGGACCGCCTGCTGCAGCAGTCCGGCGTCTATCGCGAGAACGAGCGCCAGGTCGAGCGCGCGATGGATAGCAACGACCTCGAGCGCGAACGCGGCATTACCATTCTCGCCAAGGCCGCTTCGGTCGAATGGAAGGGCACGCGCATCAACATCGTCGATACGCCGGGCCACGCCGACTTCGGCGGCGAGGTCGAGCGCATCCTCAACATGGTCGACGGCGCGCTGGTGTTGGTCGACGCCGCCGAGGGTCCGCTGCCGCAGACCAAGTTCGTGGTCTCCAAGGCGCTGAAGATGGGCCTCAAGCCCATCGTCGTCATCAACAAAGTCGACCGTCCCGACGCCCGCGCCAACGAAGTGCTCAACGAGGTGTTCGACCTGTTCGCGGCGCTCGACGCCACCGACGAGCAGCTCGACTTCCCGATCCTGTTCGGCTCGGCCAAGCAGGGCTGGATGTCCACCTCGCTCGACGGTCCGCAGGACCAGGGCATGACGCCGCTGTTCGATCTCGTGCTCAAGCACGTCAAGCCGCCGGTGGTCGAGGACGGCCCGTTCCGCCTGCTCGGCACCATCATCGAATCCAATCCCTATCTCGGCCGCATCGTCACCGGCCGCATCTTCTCCGGCAACCTCAAGCCGAACCAGGCGGTGAAGGTGCTCGACCGCGACGGCAAGCTCGTCGAGAACGGCCGCATCACCAAGGTGCTGGCGTTCCGCGGTCTCGAGCGCGTGCCGCTCGACGACGCCGAAGCCGGCGATATCGTCGCCATCGCCGGCCTGCCGAACGCCACCGTCGCCATGACCATTTGCGATCCGGCCGTCGAGGAAGCCTTGCCGGCGCAGCCGATCGATCCGCCGACGCTCGCCATGACCTTCCGCGTCAACGACTCGCCGCTCGCCGGCACCGAAGGTTCCAAGGTCACGAGCCGCATGATCCGCGACCGCCTGATGGCCGAAGCCGAAGGCAACGTCGCGCTGCGCGTGCGCGAGTCCGATGAACGCGATGCGATGGAAGTCGCCGGTCGGGGCGAATTGCAGCTCGGCATCCTCATCGAAACCATGCGCCGCGAAGGCTTCGAACTGTCGGTGTCCCGCCCGAAGGTGCTGTTCCGCAAGACCGACGACGGCCAGATCGAGGAGCCGATCGAGGAAGTCGTCATCGACGTCGACGAAGAGCACTCGGGCGTCGTCGTGCAGAAGATGTCGGAGCGCAAGGCCGACCTCATCGAGATGCGCCCCTCGGGCGGCGGGCGCACGCGTCTGGTGTTCTACGCGCCGACCCGCGGCCTCATCGGCTACCAGGGCGAACTGCTCACCGACACCCGCGGCACCGCGATCATGAACCGGCTGTTCCACGGCCACGCGCCCTACAAGGGCGCGATCCAGGGCCGCCGCAACGGCGTGCTGATCTCCAACGACAAGGGCGAAGCCGTCGCCTACGCGCTGTGGAATCTGGAAGACCGCGGCCCGATGATGATCGAGCCGGGCTGGAAGGTTTACACCGGCATGATCGTCGGCGAGCACACGCGCGACAACGACCTCGTCGTCAACGTCCTCAAGGGCAAGCAACTCACCAACATCCGCACCACGTCGAAGGATGAAGCGGTGCGCCTGACGCCGCCGATCCGTATGACGCTGGAAAAGGCGCTGGCCTACATCCAGGACGACGAGCTGGTGGAAGTGACGCCGTCGTCGATTCGCCTGCGAAAGAAGCTGCTCGACGAAAACGACCGCAAGCGCGAAGACCGCAAGAAAGAAGCCGAACTCGCCTGAGTTCGCAGCCCGGGCGAGCGCTTCGGCGCTCGCCGACAAGCTTTTCGGGTGCATCCGCCCGCCGGCGCGCGGCACCCTGTACCGCAATGAGCCACCTGTGGCCGGTAATCCACACCGTTAACCGGACGTTAATCATAGGGCTTGAAGGGCGCAGGGTTCGTTGCTTGTATTCGACAATGAGCACGACACTCATCGAGATTCGCCGCGCCAAGTCCGCCGACGCCGAGGAAGTAGCCTCGACGCATGACGAGGCCTGGCGCACGGCCTACCAGGGCATCATTCCCGGCAGCGAACTCGACAAGCTCATCAACCGCCGCGGCCCGGACTGGTGGGATTCGGCGATCCGCAAAGGCAGCCGCATCACCGTCCTGCAGTTCGGCGACCGCATCGCCGGCTATGCCAATTACGGCCGCAACCGCGCCCGCAGCCTGTTCTATGAAGGCGAAGTCTACGAGCTTTACCTGCGTCCGGAGTTTCAGGGCCTGGGCTTCGGCCGCCGCCTGTTCAACGCCGCGCGCAAGGACCTGACGCAATCGGGGCTGAAGAGCCTTGTCGTCTGGGCGCTGTCGGACAACGAGCCGGCAATGGAATTCTACCGGGCTCTCGGCGGCCGCGCCGTGGCGCGCTCCTCCGAGAAATTCGGACAGAAGAGCCTCGACAAGGTCGCCTACGCCTGGCCGCAGGGCTAGTTACCGTCGTCCCCGCAAAGGCGGGACGACAGTTAGATATTCGCCTTTACCCGCTGCAACGCGCACGCCGCGCGCACGGTGTTCAGCATCAAACACGCGATCGTCATCGGCCCGACGCCTCCCGGCACCGGCGTGATGGCACCGGCGACCTTCACCGCTTCATCGAAGGCCACGTCGCCGACGATGCGCGATTTGCCGCCCTCGCCCGCCACGCGATTGATGCCGACATCGATGACGGTGGCGCCCGGCTTGACCCACTCGCCGCGCACGAATTCCGCCTTGCCGATGGCGGCGACGAGGATGTCGGCACGACGGCACAGCGCCGGCAGATCGCGAGTCTTGGAATGGGCGACGGTCACCGTCGCGTTCTCCGCGAGGAGAAGCTGCGCTACCGGCTTGCCGACGATGTTGGAGCGGCCGATCACCACCGCGTCGAGACCGGCGAGCGACGGGCGCACAGACTTCGCCAGCATGACGCAGCCGGACGGCGTGCACGGCGCCAGCGCCGGCAGGCCGAGCGACAGCCGCCCAACGTTGACGGGGTGAAAACCATCGACGTCCTTCATCGGATCGATTGCGGCGATCACCTTCTGCGAATCGATCTGCGGCGGCAGCGGCAGTTGCACGAGAATGCCGCTCACCGCCGGATCGGCATTGAGTTTCGTCACCAGCGCCAGCACTTCCTGCTCGCTCGCACTCGACGGCAGCTTGTGGTCGCACGGCGCCATGCCGGCCTCGATCACCGCCTTCGACTTCGAGCGGACATAAACCTCGCTCGCCGGATCGTTGCCGACCAGAACCACGGCAAGCCCCGGCGTGACGCCGTGATCGCGCTTGAGCCGCGCCACTTCGCCGGCCACGGTGGCGCGCAGCGCGGCGGCGATCGCCTTTCCGTCAATGATGGCTGCGGTCATGAAGCCCCCTTGGCCTGCTGCATTATCGTGAAGCGCCGAAGTTCTCCAGCGCCGAGATCAGGGCCGAAACATCGCCGACGATAGCCAGCCGCTTGATCCGCGACGTCGCGCCGCTCGTCAGCGTCACGGCGCGGGAAGCGACGCCCAAGGATTTGGCGATCAGCCGGCACAAGGCCTCGTTGGCTTCGCCTTCGCGCGGCGCCGCACGCACCCGGACCTTGAGGACGCTGCGGCCGTCGCTGAGCGTTTCGACGCCGTCGATGGCGTCACGGCCGCCCTTCGGCGTCAGGCGCACATCGAGCGCCACGCCACCCGCCACCGCCGACCACGGTTGCGGGTTCATGCCTCAGATGAAAATCTGGAGATAGAGCCAGAAGATCAGTTGCCGCAGGAACAGCAGGCCGATGATCAGAATGACCGGCGAGATATCGATGCCGCCGAGATTCGGCATGATGTTGCGGATCGGCCGCAGCAACGGCTCCGTCACCGCATAGAGAAAATTGCCGATCGAATTCACGATCGGATTGCGGGTGTTGACCACATTGAAAACGATGAGCCAGGACAGAACGGCCGAGGCCACCAGGATCCAGATATAGAGGCTGATGACCGTGTCTATGAGCCAGAGGAAAGGGTTCATCGTGTGCTCCGTGAGCTAGGCAGGCGGGACGAATAGCCGCTCAGCGACCTTGAGGAAAGGGGCAGCCGCAAAGGGCGACGAAATGGCCCGCGCGGGCCGTCCTTGACAGGAGGGATGCCCGGTCCTAAATGGCGCCCACTCAGCAAAAAGCGCCGGGGTGACGGGTTTCCGTCCTCTGCCTTTGGGAAGGGGCCATAGCTCAGCTGGGAGAGCGCGTCGTTCGCAATGACGAGGTCGGCGGTTCGATCCCGCCTGGCTCCACCACCCAACCCTCCAGAGCCGTCCCAGCCCCCGAGACCGCCGTCAGCCTTGCGGCTGCTCCGCTGACGAACTCCGCCGGCTCTGGCGACGCCCAACCAGCCGCAGCACCAGGCGGCGCGGTAGCAGGCGCACCATGAGCGTCACCGCGCGGTTGCCCAGCCCGGGCACGACCACCGGCGTTCCGGCCATCAGGCCCCGGTAGCCGGCCTCGGCCACCATCGCCGCCGTATGCACCAGCGGCCCGGGCGCGATCTTCGATTTGACGCCGGCGCGCTCGGCGAACTCGGTCGGAACCGGGCCGGGGCACAGACAGGTGACGCGGATGCCGCGCGGCGCAAGTTCGCTCGACAGCGCCTCGGAGAATGACAGCACATAGGCCTTGCTGGCGTAATAGACGGCGCTGCCCGGGCCGGGCAGAAAGCCGGCCACCGACCCGACATTGAGAATACCGCCGCGATGCCGCTCCAGGCTCGGCACGAAGGCCAGCGACAATTCGGTCAACGCCCGCTGGTTGACGTCGATGATCTCGAGTTGCTCGGCGCGGTCGAGTTTCGCCGCGCTGCCGACCAGACCGAAACCGGCATTGTTGATCACGTATTGCGGTTCGGCGCCGGCGGCCGACAGCGCCTCGCCGATCGCGCGCGCCGGCTCCGGCCTCGTGAGGTCGGCGGCGATGACGATGGGCCGCGGCCGGCCGCTTTTTTCGATCGCGTCGGCCAGCGCGTTGAGCCGCTCGATGCGCCGCGCCGTGAGCGCCAACGCATGGCCGTGCCGCGCGAAGACACGCGCCAGTTCGACGCCGATGCCGGACGACGCGCCGGTGATGAGGGTGACGGGTTTCATAATAGGACCATACCAAATGTCATTCCGGGGCGCGCGTGCAACGCGCGAACCCGGAATCCAGCACTTTTATCGGAGTTCGTCGCTGGATTCCGGGCTCGCGAACTTCGTTCGCGCGCCGGAATGACGAAAGGTCACTGCTCTCCCGCCACCCGGGTACGCAAGGCGATGCGCTCCTCGCGCGAGACGTTGAGCAGATCGGCGGCACGCCAGATCAAGTTGTCTTCGAACTCGGTGACACCGCCATCGGCAAACACCACCTGCCACATCATCTCGACGACGCGGGCGCGCTGCTTGTCGTCCAGTGCACGGTTGAGCCGCGTGGTGAATTGATAGAGATCGACCGCCCGCTCATCGACTTCCTCGGCCCGGGCGATCAGCTTGTCGGCCGCTTCGTCGTCGAGCTTAAAGCGCTGCTTGATGAGATCGTGGAGACGCACCCGCTCGGAGTCGGAAATCTCGCCGTCGATCGCCGCCGTGTGCACGAGGAGCGCCGCCGCGGCGAGCCGGTAGTCGCTGTCGTCAAAAGTCTCGCGGCGCGGCTGATCTTCACCCAATTCCCCGATGAATTTCATGATGGCGTCGAACATGGGGCGTCTTGGGTCCTCGAATTCAGCCTTGCCTGATGCGCAGCGGACAAAATGCAGCACGTCGGGCCGCAATCCAAGCCCAATGTAGGCCGGATTTTCCCAATTGCTCGTGACAAAATCGAAAGGTTCCGAAGCGGCGAATGGACGCGCGCTCCGGGCGCGGTCTGCTAGCGGCTCTTTCGCTCGCTGGATTCGAGAAGCGTCAGGTTGTTCTCGACGTATTTGTTGCGCGGGTCTTGGCGCTGCGCCGCCAGCAGCTTTTCGCGCGCAGCTTTGAGGTCGCCGCGCAGGATGAAGGAATAGCCCTGGTTGTTCAGCACTTCCGAGGTCGGACCGGCAATGGCCAGCGCCTTCGCATAGGCGCCGTCGGACTTCCCGAAATCGCGCAAGCGATCGTAACAGGCGGCAAGACCGAGCCAGGCTTCCGCGCTCTTCGGCGCCAGCTCGGTGGCGCGGCGGAAGTGACGTTCGGCCTCGCGGAAGCGGTTGGCTTGGTATTGCTCGCGGCCGCGGGTCATCGCGGCCGCGGCACCGCCCACGGTGCCGGTCTCTGTTTCGTCGCCCGGCAGGTTCACGGGCGCCTTGGCCGGCTCATCCGCTTCGACGGCCCTGGCGCTCTTCTCCGCGGTGGTCGCGCGCTCCTTGCCGGCGTCGCCGATCGAACCCGTCACGTCCGCCGGCGGCGGCACCATGGCCAGCGCCTGCGTGCCCGGGCCTTTGCCATCGGCGACGCGGTCGTTCGTCGTGTTGCAGGCCGCGAGCAGCAGCCCTGCGCCAACGATCATCAAGGTTCTGGGGGCGGCGATGGACATCGGCCAAACCTGCGGAAATCGTGCGGGAAACGCCGGCAGGCTAGGGCTTTTATGGTTAACGAATTGTTTAACCGGCCCCTGCAGGGCCGGCCGATCCGTGCTAAGGCGCGAGCCGAAAAAGACCCCAAGGAGCTGCCCCGTGCCGTCGACTTATCTCGATTCAGCCGTTTTCCGCGACATTTTCACGACCCCCGCCATGCGCCAGGTCTGGTCCGACGAGAACCGGGTACAAAAATACCTCGACTTCGAGAAGGCGCTCGCGGTCGCCCAAGCCAAGCTGAAGATCATTCCGCAGGACGCCTGCGACGAGATCGTCAAGCACTGCGACGCCAAGGAATACGACATGGCGAAGCTGAAGGAAGCGACCGAGCGCATCGGCTATCCGGTGCTGCCCGTCGTCCAGCAGCTCGTGAAGCTGTGCAAGGACAAGCTCGGGGAATGGTCGCATTGGGGTGCGACCACGCAGGACATCACCGACACCGCGACGGTGCTGCAGATCCGCGAATCGCTCGACATCGTGGCTAAGGAGATCGACGGCATCTGCGAGGCGCTGGCCGCGTTGGCGACGAAATATCGCGATACGCCGATGGCCGGCCGCTCCAACCTGCAGCAGGCCGTGCCGATCACCTTCGGCTACAAGATGGCGACCATCCTCGCCGGCTTCGAGCGGCACCGCGAGCGTCTCGCACAGCTCAAGGAGCGCGTGCTGGTCGGCGAGTTCGGCGGCGCCGCCGGCACCTTGTCGTCGCTCGGCAAGGAGGGCCTCAAGTGCCAGGCCGAACTGATGAAGGAGCTCAAGCTCGGCCAGCCGGCGATCTCCTGGCACACGGTGCGCGACTGCATCGCCGAGGTCGGCGCCTTCCTCGGCCTCGTCACCGGCTCGTGCGGCAAGGTGGCGTTCGACGTGAAGCTCTTGATGCAGACGGAAGTCGAAGAGGTATTCGAGCCGTTCCACCAGGGCCGCGGCTCGTCCTCGACCATGCCGCAGAAGCGCAACCCGATCTCGTCGGTCTACATCACCGCGCAGACCGCCATCGTGAAGCAGCACGCCGCGGCGCTGATGGAAGCCATGGTCGAAGACCACGAACGTGCCACCGGTCCTTGGGAAATCGAATGGATCGTCCTGCCGGAAATCTTCATGCTCTCGGCCGGCGCCTTGGCACAAACGCGCTTTGTGCTCGAGGGCCTGCAGGTCAACGAGAAGAAGATGGCCGAGAACCTGATGATCACCAAGGGCCTGATTATGTCGGAAGCCGTCATGATGAAGCTCGGCGACAAGATGGGCCGCAACTACGCGCACGACCACGTCTATGACATCTGCCGCGAGGTGGTGAAGACCGGCACGCCGCTGATCGACCTCTTGGCCGAGGACAAGGAAATCTCAAAGCACGCCAGCCGCAAGGAACTGGAAGCCATGGTCGATCCGGCCAATTATCTCGGCGTCGCCGGCGAAATGGTCGATCGCGTGCTGGCGATGTGGAAGAAGTAGACCTGTCGTCCCCGCGCGTTAATTTGGTCGTCCCCGCGCATAGCCGTCCGAAGGACGGCGTTCTTTCAGAACGCCTATGAGCGGGGACCCATACGCCGCAGCTTTAGCGAGCAAGCCTCAGCGGCAATGACCTTCATCGGCTCAGGGGTTATGGGTCCCCGCCTTCGCGGGGACGACATCAGAAGGCATCGTCCGCCAGATCGCCGACGCAACGATGAAGGTGGCGATGCCGATGCCGGCGAACAGCATCGGCAGGCTCGCGCCGAACTTCTGCAACAACGCCACCAGCACCGTCCCGCCGGTCATGAAGGCGGCGTTGAGCACGTTCACCGCCGCCACCGTGCGCGCGCGATAATCGCTGTCCGACCAGGCCTGCACCGCGGCGAAGGCCGGCACGATGAACAGCCCGCCGGCGATGGCGAGGCCGGCGAGATCGATGGCCACGCGCAGGCCGAAACTGGTCGCGAACACTTGCGCCGGCGTCTGTCCCGGCGCCGCAGGCGCGGCGCCAAGTGCCGACAATCCCAGATCGAGCGCAAAAGCCGCGAGCAGCAGCGCGCCGGCGAAGGTCGTGCGCAGCACGATGCGGCCGCGCGCGATCGCCGCCGCCAGCGCCGAGCCGACGCCGACCGCGATCGAGAACAGCGCCAGATAGACGGTGACGGTGTCTTCGTTGCCGCCGATCAGCGTCTTGATGAGCGGCGGCAGCAGCGACAGCGCGACGATGCCGACCAGCCAGAACCAGCTCGTCACCATCGCGCCCCACCACAACCGCCTGTCGGCGCGCAGATGGCGAAGCATCGCCACGGTCGAGCGCGCGATATTGGCGTTGACCTTGAGGTGCGGCGCGCCCTCGCCGCTCGGCGGAATGCGCAGGGCCGACAGCCAGCACGACAGCGCAAAGCCGATGACCAAGAGGCCGAAAACCCGCGGGCCGCCCTGATGCGCGGCGATGCCGCCGACGATGGTGCCGGTGAGGATAGCGATGAAGGTCGCGCCTTCGACCAGCGCGTTGGCGGTCGGCAAGCTCGAAGCCGGCAGGTGGTCCGGCAGGATGCCGTATTTCATCGGCCCGAACAGCGAGGCGATGACGCCGAACAGGCCGAGCGCGACGAACATGATGGCGATCGACTTGTGCGTATAGCCGTAGAAAGCGAGCGCGGCGACGAAGATCTCGACGAACTTCAGCCACTGCGCGACGCGCGCCTTGTCGTAACGGTCGGCGAGTTGGCCGCCGAGGCCCGACAGGAAGAAGTACGGCGCGATGAAGATGGCGCTGGCGATCGTGATCAGCACCTCGGCTTCGCCCGACGTCACGTCGGCGCCGAACAGGATGAGGAAGACCAGCGACGTCTTGAGGAAATTGTCGTTGAACGCCGCGAAGAACTGACACCAGAACAGCGGTGCGAATCGGCGTGACAGCAGGAGCGGCGTGGCCATGCCGCTCCCTTAAAGCAGGTTGTGCGTGAAAAGCTAGCCGCGGACGCGCGCGACCCGGCGGCGGCGCTTCGGCGCAACGGGCTGGGCGGTCAGATCGTTCTGCATGTAAAGCGCGGTGACACCGCAGCCGAGGGCAATGGCAAGCGCGACGGTGAACAGATTGATCCACATCTTCGAGCCTCCTTCGGAAGGCGGGGGGTTCCCGCGCCGGATGTCAGCCGATAAGAACGCCGTCACCCGCCTCGATGTTCCAGGCTCTAAGTTATTGAAAAATAGTCGTAATATTTAGAGTCTCAGCGACGTCTGCAACTGGCCGAGCAGAATGCGCAGGTCGAGCTCGCGGAATTCCAGATACGCCTTACGCAGCCAGCGCTGGATGTCGATGTGGGCTTCGAGCGGAATATGCCGTGCATTGGCGAGCTGCTCGTCCGCGAAACCGAAGGGCGGCGTCTCGATGTATTTGCGCAAGCCCGGCGCCAGCACCGGCATGCGCAGGATGGCGCCGCCTTCGGCCGAAGGCGGGAAGCGGTCGCGATGCTGGGCGAGGCCGAGCATCTCGTTGTGCACCGGCGTCAGCGCCGCGCCGGGGAAGCGGCGGCGCAGATCGTCATAGGCGTCGGCGGCCTGCTTGTCGGAGGAGGCGATAAACAGGATGACCGGCGCGATGTTGCGCTTGTGCGTCTCCTCGACGAGGCCGATGCGGTAGGCGACGTCGAAGAAATTCTTGAACATGTCGGCGCCGACATCGACCACCTTGCCGCCGCCCTGCTCGCTGACGAGGCGATCGAACAGCGCCATTTGCCCCCGGACGCTGCCGATATCGGCCACGGTGACATCGTCCGGCGCGAACTGCTTGAGCGTATTGTCGCCGGCATTCAGATCGAAGGCGGCGACCTCGCGCTCTTCATGCTTGTGATAGTCGATCAGCAGCCGCGACAGCAGGGTCTTGCCGACCCGCGGCCGCGGCGATGCTACGAGATAAACGGAATGGCGGACCGACATCGCCTCAAGCCATCGTCAAATCAGGCCGCGAAAACCGGGAATCATCCCGGCCCTGGATTTCGAGTAGAGCACAGCGACCGGAGAACCAAGGCACGAAAAAAGCGGCGCCGTTGTCGGGTCCGGCGCCGGCTTCACAAAGAAGACCGCAGCGCAGGTCTCAACCGGTGGCCTGGCGCACCGGGCTTTCCTGCTTCGGCGCCAGCAGATCCACCAGCTTGACCCGGTCGTATTCGCCCCACACCTGGCCGAGCCAGTGTCGCACATAGCCGCGCAGCACGAACGAATAGTTCGCGGCCTCGCCGCCGCCGGTCTTGTTGGCGACGAACTGCACATACGGCACGCTCGCCACCTCGACCTGCTCGGTCGCCATCTCGTTGAGCTTCGGGATGGTGATGTCCTGCGCGTTCTTGATCTGGTTGAAATACGAATTGTAGGTCGCCGGATCCCAGTCGAAGAACGAGGTGTCGTTGATATGGTTCTTCACCAGGAAGTAGCTGGCATCGCCGACATAGGCCGCGGTCTCGGCGATCTCCTGCAGCGAGGCGATCGACGGCCCGAGAATATGGAAGACCGCGAAGGTGATCTGGCCCTTCTTGGCGGATTCGAGGAAGCCGATGTCGCTCAGCGCCTGCAAGGTCGGCGACAACAGGCCGGCGCGAATGTCGATCACCGTGACTTGCGCCGGCGTGGTGCCGAGGGTGTCGAAGATCTTCATCTGGTCGGCGACCTCGGTCACATCGACGACCTCGGTCAGTTGCGGATGAAAGCGCTTGAGCGTGCCGCGCGGCGACTCGGTGTCGAACGCCCGCGTCGGGGTGTGGTGCGCGCCGAAATAGTCGAGCAGGGTCCGCGCCACGGTGGTCTTGCCCACCCCGCCCTTGTCGGCGCCTACGAGAACGACGGCTGGTTTTGCCATGGCTTCACTTTACTACCGGAATGCGACAGTTTTGGTGCCGCGCCAACGCGTTAGCCTCAGGCCCGGTAAAAAACTGCACGGATTCAGAAGGGTTGGCAAGGTTGTCGGGTATGCCGATACATCCGGACGCAGGCCTGACCACAGCAAAGCGGAGCTGCTGAAAACCGGAGAGGGATCGGCTGGGGGCGCGCCGGAACTTGCGGGGAATGGTGCCGATGGAGGGATTTGAACCCCCGACCACCCGCTTACGAAGCGGATGCTCTACCACTGAGCTACATCGGCGCCGGCGCAGAAGTCGAAAATCGAGCCTCGTTTTCCGACAAAACCATGCAGAAATCATGAAGCCCGCGGCGCCTTACTATCGGTGACGCCCCGGCTTGGCAACAGGCTTGGTAGCACCCTGACAGCGCGCCGGCCCCGTCAGCGCGGCCGGCCCTTGAGCTTGGTCCAGTCTTCGGCGGATGAGGCCTTTTCTGGAACCGGATCGGCG
>JAHCKF010000269.1 GCA_026125925.1 Pseudolabrys sp. | reverse complement strand
GCCGGGTCGGGGCCATAGGTCATTGTGGGGCCGGGGCGTCAACCGTCTAGGCCCGCCGCGGGGCGTTCAGCGAGCGAACTCTTGCGTCCGGCCGCGCAAGCGGCCAAATGGCAGGGACTGACGCGATTTTCCGGGAAGGATGACGATCATGGCGGTGGGCAAGGACGAGGTCTTGAACGCACTGGCGAAGGTCCGTTCGCCCAATGGCGCGCCGCTGACCGGCGAGAAGGTGCTGTCCGACATCGTCGTCACCGACGGCAAGGTGTTCTTCTCCATCACCGTGGACGCCGCCGCCGTGAAGGCCTGGGAACCGGTGCGGGCGCAGGCCGAAGCCGCGGTCAAGGCGGTGCCCGGGGTGACCTCGGCCCTGGTCGCGCTGACGGCGGAACGGGCCGCCGGCGCCGGCAAGGGCCCCGCGCCGTCGCATCAGGCCGCCGGTCACAGCCACACGCCGGGGCAGGGCCATCAGCACGGTCACAGCCACGCTCCGGCCAAGCAGGCGACCGGTGCGGCGACCGGCATCCCCGGCGTTAACGCCATCATTGCGGTGGCGTCCGGCAAAGGCGGCGTCGGCAAATCGACCACGGCGGTCAATCTCGCGCTTGGCCTTGCCGCGCTCGGCCTCAAGGTCGGTCTGCTCGATGCCGATATCTACGGGCCGTCGATCCCCAAGCTGCTCGCCATCAAGGAGAAACCGCAGACCATCGGCGGCACCCGGCTCAAGCCGATCGAGAAATACGGCCTCAAGGTGATGTCGATCGGCTTCCTGATCGACGAGGAGACGCCGATGATCTGGCGCGGGCCGATGGTGATGTCGGCGCTGACGCAGATGTTGCGCGAGGTGGAGTGGGGCCAGCTTGATGTCATGGTGGTGGACATGCCCCCCGGCACCGGCGACGCCCAGCTCACCATGGCGCAGCAGGTGCCGCTCAAGGGCGCGGTGATCGTGTCTACGCCGCAGGACCTGGCGCTGATCGACGCCCGGCGCGGCGTCGCCATGTTCAAGCGCGTCAACGTGCCGGTGCTCGGCGTCGTCGAGAACATGAGCTATTTCATCTGCCCGGAGTGCAACACGCGCTCCGACCTGTTCGGCCACGGCGGCGCCCGCCACGAGGCCGAGCGCCAGGGCGTGCCGTTCCTCGGCGAGGTGCCGTTGCACATGGCGATCCGGGAAAAGTCCGACGCCGGCCTGCCGGTGGTGGCGACCGAGCCGGACTGCGTGCATGCGAAAATCTATCGCGACATCGCCGCGCGCGTGCTGGAACAGATCAAGGGCGGCCCGGCGCGCAGCGCGCCGAAGATCGTCATCGAGGCGTAACGCCGCAGCGTCCGAAAAAACCGGTTCCGGTCTGCGAGGCGCGGCTTTTGCGCCGGATTTGCCGCGTTTTCGGCGGCCCTGCATGCGTGCAATGCAGCCATGATGCTGGTGCTCGGCTACCCGAACGGTGTAGCAGGCGCTCAAGTAATCGTCGGTCCACGACGATGAAAAACACAACGAATAAACGGAGTGAATTGGAATGAAACGCCGAGAATTCCTGGGCGCCGCCGGCCTGGGTGTCGCAGCCACGGCCGTGGCTGCGCCTGCAATCGCGCAGACGAGTCCCGATCTGAAATGGCGTCTAACCTCGAGCTTCCCGAAGTCGCTCGATACGCTGTACGGGGCGGCCGAGGTGTTCGCCAAGGCGGTGGCCGAGGCGACCGATAACAAGTTCCAGATCCAGACCTTCGCCGCCGGCGAAATCGTGCCGGGCCTGCAGGCCGCGGACGCGGTGCAGAACGGCACCGTCGAAATGGCGCACACCGCGTCTTATTACTACGTCGGCAAGGATCCGACCTTCTCGCTCTACACGGCGCAGCCTTTCG
The DNA here is from genome assembly GCA_026125925.1 of Pseudolabrys sp. The sequence continues at coordinate 3,254 of JAHCKF010000269.1, read as the reverse complement.
GCCTCAACACCCGCATGCAGGCGGCGTGGATGGCGTTCGGTGGCGGCGAGGATATCGCCAACGACTTCTTCAAGAAGTACAACTTCCTCGCCATCCCGTGCGGCAACACGACCTGTCAGATGGGCGGCTGGTTCCGCAAGGAGATCAAGACCGTCGACGATCTGCACGGTCTGAAATTCCGCATCGCCGGTTACGCGGGCCAGATCTTCTCGAAGCTCGGCGTCGTGCCGCAGCAGCTCGCCGGCGGCGACATCTATCCGGCGCTGGAGAAGGGCACTATCGACGCGGCCGAGTGGGTTGGCCCGTACGATGACGAGAAGCTCGGCTTCTACAAGGTTGCGAAGTACTACTACTATCCGGGTTGGTGGGAAGGCGGCGCCATGCTGCACAACTTCATCAATCTCGATAAGTGGGCCTCGCTGCCGAAGAACTATCAGCAGATCGTGCGGACCGCGTCGGCACTCGCCAATGACTGGATGATCGCCAAGTACGACAGCGCCAACCCCGGCGCGATCAAGCGTCTGGTCGGCAATGGCGCGCAGCTTCGTCCGTTCCCGGCCGAGGTGATGGCCGCCTGCTACAAGGCGACGATGCAGACCTATCAGGAAACGTCGGGCAGCAACGCGGCCTTCAAGAAGACCGTCGACAGCATGCTCGCCTTCCGCGGCGACGAGTACCAGTGGTGGCAGGTGGCCGAACTCGGCTTCGATGCCTTCATGGTGCGCGCGCTGCGCGGCTAGCGCCTCCGGGCGCGCCGCGCCCGCTGCAAGACAAGTTGGGGCCCCTGCCCATTTTGTGGGCGGGGGCCTTTTTTTGCGTCGCATCGCGCCGGGCTCGTTGATCTGCGCGCTGGCTTTATCGGACGGCCTCGCTCATCCTGATGCCGTCCCCGGGAATACGAACTGACAAATAAACGGCGGGCACCGAGGGGACCCGCCCGAACTTGGAAGGGAGTATCATCTCCTGAAGCGACGGCAATTTATTAAATCGGCCGGCATCGGCCTTGCCGCCTCGGCGCTCGCGGCGCCGGCGATCGCGCAGTCATCACCGGAAGTCCGCTGGCGCCTGACGGCGAGCTGGCCGAAGTCGCTCGATACGCTGTACGGCTCGTGCGAGACCTTTGCCAAATACGTCGCCGAAGCCACCGACAACAAGTTTCAGGTGCAGTCCTTCGCCGCCGGCGAGATCGTGCCTGGCCTGCAGGTGCTCGACGCCGTCCAGAACGGCACCGTCGAGCTGGGGCACACGGCGCTGTATTACTACATCGGCAAGGACCCGACCTGGGCGCTGTTCTGCTCGGTGCCCTTCGGCATGAATGCGCGGCAGCAGAACTCGTGGTTCTACGAAGGCAACGGGCAGAAGCTGCTCGATGAATTCGCCGGCGCGTCGCAGGTCAAGTGCCTGACGATGGGTAACACCGGCTGTCAGATGGGCGGTTGGTTCCGCAAGGAGATCAAGACCGTCGACGATCTCAAGGGTCTCAAGATGCGCATCGGCGGTTGGGCCGGCAAGACCGTCGGCAAGCTTGGTGTCATCGCTCAGCAGATCGCCGCGGGCGACATCTATCCCGCCTTGGAGAAGGGCACCATCGACGCCGCCGAATGGGTCGGTCCCTACGACGACGAGAAACTCGGCTTCTACAAGGTGGCGAAGTTCTACTACTACCCGGGCTGGTGGGAAGGCGGCACGCCGAACCATCTCGTTATCAACCAGGCGAAGTGGAACGAACTGCCGAAGAACTATCAGTCGATCGTCGCCGCGGCGGCTGGGGCGGCAAACATCGAACAGACCGCGCGTTACGACGGGCGCAATCCGCAAGCCTTGCGGCGGCTGGTCGCCAATGGCGTTCAGTTGCGGCCGTTCTCGGTGGAGATCATGGACGCCTGCTACAAGGCCTCCAATGAGGTGAACGCCGAGGAATCGGCGAAGAACGCCAATTACAAGAGAGTGCTGGCCGACATGGAGGGCTACCGCGGTAACGAGTATCTGTGGTGGCAGGTCGCCGAACACACCTATGACAGCTTCATGATTCGCAGCCGGACGCGCGGCTGACCGGGGCGGCGGGCCGAAATCGACCCTCGCGGCCGATCACTGGAGCGACGAGAAGCGGGCCGGCCATCAGCGCCGGCCCGCTTTTTTGCGCGGAAATCGACGGCGAGCGCCGAACATTAACTTTCGGCCCATTTGCCCAATAGGGGGCTGGATTTAGCAGCGCCGTTCCGCCATGGTTCCGGCAAGCCCCCGGGAAGTGGGTGCTAGCGGGTATGCCCCGGGGGGTCCCGCATCAGAAGTGACAATGGGAGGAACTACTTGATGAAACGTCGTCAATTTATTCAGGCGGCCGGTCTTGGCGTTGCCGGCGCGGCTATCGCGGCGCCCGCGATTGCCCAATCGAATCCGGAAATCAAATGGCGCATGCCGGCGAGCTGGCCGAAGGCGCTCGATACCATCTACGGCGGTGCCGAAACGATGTGCAAGGTCGTGTCCGAAGCGACCGACGGCAAGTTCCAGATTCAGCCCTTTGCGGCTGGTGAAATCGTGCCGGGCCTGGCGATCGTCGACGCGGTGCAGAATGGCACCGTCGAAATCGGCCACACCGCCTCGTACTATTACTTCGGCAAGGATCCGACCTTCGGCTTCGGTACTTCGGTGCCGTTCGGCCCGAACGCCCGCATCAACCAGGGTTGGTGGACGCAAGGCGGCGGCTCGGATGTGCTCAACGAGTTCTACAAGAAGTACAACATCCGCGGCATCCTGGCCGGTAACACCGGCTGTCAGATGGGTGGTTGGTTCCGCAAGGAAATCAACACTCTTGACGACCTCAAGGGCGTCAAGATGCGCATCGGCGGCTGGGCCGGCAAGATTCTGCAGAAGCTCGGCGGCGTGCCGCAGCAGATCGCCGGCGGCGACATCTACCCGGCTTTGGAGAAGGGCACCATCGACGCGGCGGAGTGGGTCGGTCCGTATGACGACGAAAAGCTCGGCTTCTACAAGGTCGCGCCGCATTACTATGCGCCGGGCTGGTGGGAAGGCGGCTCGATGCTGTTCGCCTTCGTCAACCTCGACAAGTGGAACGCGTTGCCGAAGCACTACCAGACTCTCCTGGAAGCGGCCGGTCACGTCGCCAACACCACGATGATGGCGAAGTACGACGCGCTCAACCCGCAGGCGTTGCGCCGTCTCATCGCCGGCGGCACCAAGCTGCACGTGTTCTCGCAGCCGATCATGGAAGCCTCCTACAAGGCGACCATGGA
>JAHCKF010000268.1 GCA_026125925.1 Pseudolabrys sp. | reverse complement strand
ACGGCCTGGAGGGCAGGGCCCGGCCGCTTCGCGCAGGACGGCGCCCTGACGCAGGAAATGCCCGTCATTCCGCTCGTTTCGGCCCGATTTTGAAGGATATTCATAGTCTTCGCGGGTTGCGACGACTGCCCCGATCAGTTATATTTCTCCCGTAACCAACATAATGAGGGCGTGGCACCCGCCTTGCGCGGAGAGAGGAGAATATTGGCATGAATATTTCTGTCAATTATGCTACCATCAATCAAGCAAAGATGGATTTTACCGACCTTTATACTTCTAGAGACCCTAGAAATTACTTTAAATACCTTGGTCAGCTCGACTATATCATCCCGCATCTCGCTCAGCCGATCTTCGCCCAGCTCATCAAGGCCCGTCAGGAAACCCAGGCCGAGCCCGTTACCGTCCTCGACGTCGGCTGCTCCTACGCCATCAATGGCGCCCTGATGAAATACGCGGTCGATTACGAGGCGCTGCGTCAGCGCTACACCGCGCCGTCGCTGCAGCCCTTGGACAGCGCCGATGTGCTCGAACTCGATCGCCACTTCTACCAGTCGTGGCCGCAGAACAAGGACGTCAGGGTCGTCGGCCTCGACGTGTCGGAGAATGCGGTCCGCTATGCCGAGGATGCCGGTATCCTCGACCACGGCCTCGCCATCGATCTGGAGAGCCGTGATCCAACCGCGGCGGAGGCGGCGATCCTGGCCGACGTCGACATCGTCGTCTCGACCGGCTGCGTCGGCTACGTGACGTCGAAGACCTTCCAGCGCATCGCCAAAGTGGCGCGCAAGGGACGCACACCCTGGGCCGCCAATTTCGTGCTGCGCATGTTCCCGTTCGACGGCATTGCCAGAACGTTGGCCGACCAGGGCCTCGTCACCGAGCCGTATGAGGGCGCCACCTTCGTGCAGCGCCGCTTCGCCAACCGCGACGAAATGGAAAAGGCGGTCATGGCTGTCGAGGCCCGCGGCCTCGACACCGATGGGCTGGAGACCGAAGGGCTCTACCACTCCAACCTGTTTGTTTCCCGTCCACCCGAGGAGATCGAGCGGCGGCCGATCCAGGAACTGGTGACCGTTATCAGTGGCGCCAACAAGCTGTGGTCGGTCGGCGCCAACGTGCTCGGCAGCTATGGCCAGGAAGTGCGCCAGGCGGCGCGGGCGCAGCGCCGGGCCTGAATGCCGCACGATTGAACCGGCAGTGACGTGCGGCGTTGCCAGCCGGGGCCGGCGCACGTCACGTTACCGCGTGGTTGTTATCGTTGCCGTGTAGAGTCGCCCCCGATCAGGAGGCGACCAGGTGACACAACATTCGATCAAACTGACGGGCCTTGCGCTCGTTCTGGCGTTCGCGGGCGCTGCCGCGCCGGCGCAGGCCGCCACTCATGACGGCCGCTGGAGCGTTCTGGTCGTCACCGAACAGGGCAATTGCGACCAGGCCTATCGCTACGAAGTGGCGGTGACGAACGGCAGGATCCGCTATGCCGGCCCGGAGAAGGTCGATTTCTCCGGTTCGGTGGCGGCGAACGGCGCCGTCAAGGTGAACATCCGTCTCGGCGAGCAGGGCGCCAACGGCGCCGGCAAATTGTCCGCCAGCAGCGGCACCGGGACGTGGAAAGGCACCGGCAACAGCGGCTCCTGCGCGGGGCGCTGGGAGGCGGAACGAAGGTGATTTTGAGGGCCACGCCCTGAACTCGGCGCACTCCCTCTCCCCTTGGGGGAGAGGGTTGGGGTGAGCGGGCGAGTGTCCTTGATGTTTGTAACCCCTCACCCGGCATGCTTCGCATGCCGACCTCTCCCTATGGGAGAGGTGAAGAAAAGCAAAACGCGCCGGTTTGCCGGCGCGTTTTCTAGCTTCAGATCAAGGACCGCTGAATTAACGCGGCGCCAGCAGCATCACCATCTGGCGGCCTTCAAAGCGCGGTTCCGACTCGACCTTGGAAATCTTGTCGGTGTCTTCCTTCACGCGCTGCAGCAGCTTGTAACCAAGCTCCTGGTGCGCCATTTCGCGGCCGCGGAAACGCAAGGTGATTTTGACCTTGTCGCCTTCCTCGAAGAACCGCTGCATCGAGCGCATCTTCACCTGGTAATCGTGGTCGTCGATCATCGGGCGGAGTTTGATCTCCTTGATTTCGACGACCTTCTGCTTCTTGCGGGCTTCCGCGGCCTTCTTCTGCGCCTGGAATTTGTACTTGCCGTAATCCAGAATCTTGGCGACAGGCGGCGTGGAATTCGGGGCGATCTCAACAAGATCAAGCCCGGCCGCCTGGGCTAGCCCAATGGCGGTTTCGGTGGTGACGACACCTTTGTTTTCACCGGTGGCATCGATCAGCTGAACCTCGCGGGAGCGGATCTCTTCGTTGACGCGCGGACCATCCTTCGGGGCGGGCATCGCGGCTTTCATCGGACGACGAATGGCACTTCTCTCCTCTGCTGTTGCGACAGTGGCTTTCTATAACATCTGACGCGGGTAAATCCAAAAGGACGCCGTGGCAGATACAGGGGTAGGGCGCGAAAACAGCCGCCCACCCCTGAAAGATCGGTAGTAACCCCCGATCTGTCAACGCGGTTCCGGGTCACGTTTTGCGTCGAAACAGGATTAAGCAGCGGTTCGCCATTTGCGCTCAAATGACGGTATCGGCGCCGCCCGCAGGGGTTTTCACGACGTCTTGGTAGAGCGCCAGCATGCGCCGGGCGCCCCTGTCGGCATCGAAATGATCGAGCACCCAGGCGCGGCCCCGCCGGCCCATGGCGCCGCGGGCGGTTTCCGGCATGGCCAACAGCCGCATCAGCGCGCCGGCCAGCGCCGCCTCGTCGCCTGACGGGAAGCGCAGCCCCGAAACCCGGTTGTCCGGCACGGCGGGCGCGGTGAGCACCACGTCGGGACCGGCGGCCAGATCGGACACGATGACCGGCCGGGCCATCGCCTGGGCCTCGAGGATGGCGCGCTGCACGCCCTCGAGCTGGACCGCGGCCGAGACCACGACCGAGGCGGCCGCATAGGCCGCCGGCATGTCGCGGACCGGGGCGGCCATGCGGACGTGGTCCATGACGCCGCTGGCCAGGACCAGATCCCACAGCTCACCGGTGTAGGTGGTGCGGCCGTGGTCTTCGCCGACGAAGACGCAGAGGAAATCGGTGAGGCCCATGTCCTTGAGGCGCTTGAGCGCCTTGACCACCACATGATGGCCCTTGCGGCGGACGATACGGCCGGTGACCAGGATTACCCTCGTTTCCGGTTCAACACCCCACGCCTTGCGCATGGCGGTGACGCGCTGGCGGGCCACCTGGGCCGGATCGAACGGCGCGAAGTCGATGCTCAGCGGCACCACGGCCAGCCGCTCCCACGGCGTGCCGTAGCGTTCGTGGATGAGCTGCGCGATGTCCTCGCTGGTGGCGATGACGTGATCGCCGCGCGCCATGACGCCGTTATAGAGCCGCTTGAGAACGTTCTGTTCGCGGAAGCCCTTGAACCAGCCGGTGACGAACGGGACGTTGCAGCGCCGCGCGGCGAGCGAGGCGCTCCACGCCCCGGCGCGGCCGAGCGCATGGATGACATCGCAATGACGGCGTCGCGCGAGGCGGACCAGCGCGGCGGCATTGCGCAGCATGACGACCGGGTTCTTGCTCGCGACATCGAGCGGAACGAACTCGCCGCCAAGCGCGGTGACGGCGCCGAGCAGCCGGCCGGCGCGCGCCGCGACGATGGCGTGATGACCGGCCGCGCGCAGCAACCGCACCAGCTCGACCGCGCCGTGTTCGGCGGCGCCGGCGCCGAGCGTCGGCACCACGATCAGCACCGTGAGCGGTTTGGCAGCGGCCGTGTTGGAGTTCGCGGGGATCGGGGTCGGTTCGGCGACGCGGCCTGGTTCGGCTGGTTGAGACGCCGGAGCACTCGACATTCGGTTACGGTCCCTCAAGCGTCGCGCGCCAGCAATGAGGTATAAACGCCGCGAATGGCCTCGGCAACGCTCGGCGGGGAAAACATGAACTCGGCGAATTGTCGCGCCCGCGCGCCGAGCGCCTCGTAGGTCGTCGCGTCGAGATTGAGCGCGGCCGTCGTGGCGCGCGCCAGCTCGGTGGCGTTGCCGGGGCGCACGATCCAGCCGGTGCGCAAATCTTCGCGCATGCGCGGCGGCGCCAGCACATTCTCCGGCAGCGCGCCGACGGCGGTCGTTACCACCGGACGGCCAAGCGCCTGACCCTCCGCCGCGGCGCGGCCGGTGAGCGGCGGCTGCAGCGACGGCACGACGACGACGTCGGCGGCGGCCAGCGCGGTCGGCATATCGGGACAATGGCCGACGATGCGGATCAATGTATCGACGCCGAGATCGCGTGCGCGCTTGATCAGCGTGTGGCGGTAGGCCGGATGGCTGCGGTCTTCGCCGACGAAAACAAACGCGATATTGCGCTTGCCGTCCGACACCATCAGCCGCGCCGCGTCGATCATGCTCATCTGCCCGTTCCACGGCGCGACGCGCCCGGACACCAGTACGATACGCATGTGCGGCAGCAGCCCCCACGCCCGCCGCATCGCGGCGATGCGATCGGCGTTGGTGAAGGTCGGCGAGAACGTCGCCGTATCGACGGCGCGCGGAATGACGGTGATGCGATCGGGCGGGATGCCGTAACGCTCGATCATCGCCCGCGAGATGTAGCTCGACGGCGCGATGACGCGATCGCCCAGCGCCAGAGGCCGTTGCAGATAGGTGTGCAGCGACGAGTTGCTCTGCAGCCGGTCGGGGAACGACGTGACCAGATAGACCGGCTGACGCGCGGTCGCGGCCAGCGCGCTGCGCGCCGCCGAGGCGCAGTGCGCGTGAATGATGTCGATGCGCTCGCCGGCGATCAACCGTTGCAAATGGCGCGTATTGCTGCCGACGCGCAGCGGGTTGACGGTGTCCGTCGTCATGGACAGCCACTCGCCGCCGAAGGTGCGCAGTTCGCCGACCAGCGGGCCGTCGCCGCCGGCGATGATGGCGCGCGCGCCGGCCTTGAGCAGCGTCAGCGCGATCTCGACCGCCGCCTGGCCGACGGAGTCGTCGGTCAGCGAGGGCACTAGTTGCAGGATGGTGGCGCCGGACAGCGAGCGCGGCCGGCCGCGCCGCGGCTGGGCCACGGTTTG
>JAHCKF010000267.1 GCA_026125925.1 Pseudolabrys sp. | reverse complement strand
ACGCGCCCAGCCGCCGGCGATGCGCCCCGCAGGGCAGCCGCAGCAGCAACGCCAGCCGCTTCAGCAGCCGCGACAGGCGGCGCAACAACCGCAGCAGCAGCAGCGCGAACCGCAGCGCCAGGCCGCGCGGCACTACCTTGCGGCGCACAGCGTCGAGAAGAGCTTCGGCAGCCGCATGGTGGTCAAGGGCGTGACGCTTTACGTGCGCCGGGGCGAGGCCGTCGGCTTGCTCGGACCCAACGGCGCCGGCAAAACCACCGTGTTCTACATGATCACGGGTCTGATCAAGGCCGACCGCGGCCGCATCGAGCTCGACGGCTACGACGTCACCGGCCTGCCGATGTACCAACGCGCCCGCCTCGGCATTGGCTATCTGCCGCAGGAGGCCTCGATTTTCCGCGGCCTCAATGTCGAAGAAAACATCCGCGCCGTGCTCGAAGTCGTCGAGCCGGACCGCCGCCGCCGCGACGCCGATCTCAAGGCGCTGCTCGAGGAGTTCAACATCACGCGCTTGCGCAAGACGCCGACCATCGCGCTGTCGGGCGGCGAGCGCCGCCGCGTCGAGATCGCGCGGGCGCTGGCGACGCGGCCGAGCTACATGCTGCTCGACGAGCCTTTCGCCGGCATCGACCCGATCGCGGTCGGCGACATCCAGCAGCTCGTGCGCCATCTGACCAACCGCGGCATCGGCGTGCTGATCACGGATCACAACGTCCGCGAGACGCTCGGCCTGACCGATCGAGCCTACATCATCTATTCCGGCGAGGTCCTGATGGAGGGCCGCCCTGAGGATATCGTGAACAACCCCGATGTCCGGCGGCTCTACTTGGGTGAAGAGTTCAAGATGTAACGGCGCCTGGCCGGCGCCCAGGCCGCTGTGCCCCAAGCCGCCCGGTGGAGAACCGCCTCTGTCCGCTCAAATTTTGTGCAATGCCGCAGTGCGGAATCCCGGCTTCCCCCGGGCGGGAAAGTCGTATACGGTGAGAAGCAAGAATCGGACCAGTTTCCGCCGGGAAACCCCTATCGATGGCGCTTTCTCAACGTCTAGAGTTTCGCCAGACCCAAGCCCTGGTGATGACGCCGCAGCTGATGCAAGCCATCAAGCTGCTGCAGCTCTCCAGCCTTGACCTCGCGGCCTATGTCGAGACCGAGCTCGAGAAGAACCCGTTGCTCGAGCGCGGCGGCGACGATGACGCGCCGCTGCCCGGCGCCGAGCCCGAGGCCGCGGGCGAGGCGAGCTTCGATGCTCCGGACGCCGCGCAGGACTGGATCAACGCCGATCTCGAGACCAGCCGCTCGTCGATCGAGCAAGGGCTCGGCACCGAACTCGAGAACGTGTTTCCCGACGACGGCGGCGAGAAAGCCGCGCCTGCCGAAGCCCTGCCGCCCGCTTATTCGGAGTGGTCCGGGTCGGGTAGCGGCAGCGCCGACGGTGACTATAATCTCGAAGCTTTCGTGTCGGCTGAAACGACCTTGGCCGAGCATCTCGCCGAGCAGATGGCGCTGGCGATCGGCGACCCGACACGGCGCATGATCGCGCAGTACCTCATCGATATGGTGGACGAGACCGGGTATCTCAGCGGCGATCTCGAATCGGTCGCCGAAAAGCTCGGTTGCAGCTCGGCCGATGTCGAAGCCGTTCTCGCGATCCTGCAGACGCTCGATCCGCCCGGCGTGTTCGCGCGCAACCTCACCGAATGCCTGGCGCTGCAACTGAAGGAGCGCAATCGCTTCGATCCTGCGATGCAGGCGTTGGTCGAAAATCTGCCGCTCTTGGCCAAGCGCGATCTCGCCGCGCTGCGCCGCATCTGCGGCGTCGACGACGAAGATCTCCTCGACATGATCGCCGAGATTCGAAACCTAAATCCGAAGCCCGGCCTCGCCTTCGGCTCGACGCTGGTGCAGCCGATCGTGCCGGACGTGTTCGTGCGCGCCGCGCCGGACGGCACCTGGCAGGTCGAGCTCAATTCCGACACGCTGCCGAAAGTGCTGATCAGCCAGAAATATCACACGCAAGTGTCCAAGACCGCGCGCAGCGACAAGGACAAGACCTATCTGGCGGATTGTCTGCAAACCGCGACATGGCTGGTGCGCGCGCTCGATCAGCGCGCCAAGACGATCCTCAAGGTGTCGAGCGAGATCGTCCGCCAGCAGGACGGCTTCTTCGTCAAGGGCGTCCAGCATCTGCGACCGCTCAATTTGAAGACGGTCGCCGATGCGATCGGCATGCACGAATCGACCGTGTCGCGCGTCACCGCCAACAAGTACATGGCGACGTCGCGCGGCATTTTCGAATTAAAATATTTCTTTACGTCGTCGATCGCATCGGCGGATGGCGGCGAAGCGCATTCGGCTGAAGCGGTGCGGCATCGCATTCGCTCGCTGATTGACGCGGAATGTCCCAGCGACGTTTTGTCCGACGACACGATCGTCGACAAATTGCGCGGCGCGGGAATCGACATTGCACGGCGCACGGTCGCTAAGTACCGCGAAGCAATGCGGATTCCGTCGTCGGTGCAGCGGCGGCGCGAAAAACAAGCGGCAAATGCCTGATTGTGGCGAACCGGCCGCGCGGGCCGTTCAATGGTTAAGTCGGGTTACACATGCCGATAGCCGGAAGAGGCATTGACCTCGGGAACGATTTCCACATGATATGATTAGCTGCTGGGGATAAGCGGCGCCAGGCGCGCCGGCCGACAGACTGACAAGGAGGCTGCCAAATGCCTTTACGTGTCTCGGGGAAAAACATCAGCATCGGCGCTTCGCTGCAACAACGCATCACGGACCGCGTCGAAGAGGCGACGTCGAAATATTTTCGCGGCGGCTATTCGGGGCACGCGACCATCGGCCGGGACGGTTTCGGATTTCGCACTGAATGCGTGCTGCATCTCGATTCGGGCACCTTGCTCGAAGCGCAGGGATCCGCGGTTGACGCCTATGAAAGCGCCGACGAAGCGGCGACCAATATCGAAAAGCGGTTGCGCCGTTACAAGCGCCGGCGAAAGGATAACCAGGCCCGCCGTGGTGGCTGAAGTGGCAGAGGCTGCAATAAAATGCAGCAATTCCGGGCCCTTACGACCCATTGACGGCGCCCTGGACCATCCCTATGGTCCGCGGCCTTCACCCCTCAAACAACCGCCCGCCGCCATTTCCGTAATCCGGACATGCCCATGACGCTTACCGATCTCATTGCGCCGGCTGCGATCATTCCGGCGCTGAAGGTCAACGGCAAGAAGCAAGCGCTGCAGGAACTTGCCGCGCGTGCCGCCGCACTGACCGGGCAGAGCGAGCGCGCGATTTTCGAAATCCTGCTTCAGCGTGAGAAGCTCGGCTCGACGGCCGTGGGCAACGGCATCGCCATTCCGCACGGCAAGCTGCCGAAGCTCGGCCGCCTGTTCGGATTGTTCGCGCGGCTCGAGCGGCCGATCGACTTCGAGGCGCTGGATTCACAGCCGGTCGATCTCATCTTCCTGCTGCTCGCGCCGGAAGCGGCGGGCGCCGATCATCTTAAGGCGCTGGCGCGCGTGGCGCGCATGCTCCGCGATCCGGAAGTGGCCAAGAAATTGCGCGAGTCGAGCGATACCGACGCGCTCTACGCCGTGCTGGCCATGCCGCAGAGCAGCGCGGCTTAGGCCATCCAGCGAGAGCTACAAACTCCGCTCACTCTCGCGAAAGCGCGAATTTGATTTCCGATGAGGTTTGCCGCACTGGGTCCCCGCTCATAGGCGTGCTGAAAGAACGCCGTTCTTCGAACGGCTATGCGCGGGGACGAGCGGAATGTAATGCACATCAGCGATGTGCGGCGTCAGTGCACGCTGACGGCTTCGAGCTCGTTGCTCCAGGCGCTGGCCAACGCGGACTCCCGGGTGTCGGTGAGCATAATCGGCGTCCCGTCGGCGGCGTGCAACGCGAACAGCGTCAGCCCCGGCGCGATCTGCGGCGCCTGCGGAAACATGCTCGCGACATCCTCCGAACGGATCGGCTTGACGTAAGCCAGCCGCCCATCGCCCAGATGCGCGAGCGCGTCCTGCGTGATCACCGGATTAGTCATGTCGTTCATGCCAGTCTGCTTGTTCTCAGTCATGGCCCTCGATCCTTTCCCACTACGCTTAACGCGGTCGAGTCCTTTTTCGTTGCTTCAAAGTTCCGTCATCATTCCAGCCGCCCTGTTTCAGGCGGACTATTCCAGGTCGTTGATGGCAATCGAGCGGATCACGCGCTCGGGCTGCGGCCGGCTGAGGTCGATCGACAGCAAACCGTGCTTCAGATCGGCCCCCATCACCTCCATGCCGTCGGCCAGCACGAAGGTGCGCTGGAACTGGCGCGCGGCGATGCCGCGGTGGAGATAATGCCGGGTCTTGTCGTCCTGCTGCCGCCCACGGATCACGAGCTGGCTCTCCTCGACGGAAACGTCGAGTTGATCGCGCGTGAACCCGGCGACCGCCAGCGTGATGCGCAAGCGCTCGGGCTTGTCATCCTCGCGCGGCAGGCGCTCGATGTTGTAGGGCGGGTAGCCATCGGACCCCTTGGCGACGCGGTCGAGCACGCGCTCGATTTCGTCGAATCCAAGAAGGAACGGGCTGGATAGTGACGGCACTCGTGACATAGTCCCAAAGTCCTCGCTGTGAAGCGACTTTGTTGAGGCCCCTTACGGGCACCCCGTCCCGGACCTGGGAACATCCCGGATCCGGCTTCCGCGCCGGATGGCGACCGCCGTCCGACTGTCGTTAATATGGGCAGGGCCGGTTAAAGGTTCAAGAACAAGGGTTTTTTCCGGCCGAACTGGTTTTTCGCCGGTTTTCGGCCCGGTAGCGGGGGAAATGCATGGCAAATCGACCTGAAATTCCGGCGCTGACCATTCGCGCCATCAAGGCCACCCCGGTCGAAGTGCCGCTCAATTTCGTCCTCGGCACCAGCCAGCAGGCGATGCGCCAGGTGCAGTTGCTGCTGGTCGACGTCGAGACCGAGGAGGGCGTCACTGGCCGCGCCTACCTGTTCGGCTATCTGCGGGCGGTGCCGCCGGCCATCGCCAGCATCCTCGGCGAGATCGAGGCGCTCACACGTGGCGAGCGCGCCGATCCGGCGGGGCTGTTCGCGCGGCTCAACAAGCGGTTCACGCTGATCGGCGTCCAGGGCATCGTGCGC
>JAHCKF010000266.1 GCA_026125925.1 Pseudolabrys sp. | reverse complement strand
AACATGCGCAGGCGCTGGCGCGCGATGCCGGCGGCGGTCCGGCCATCGACCGCTTCCTGCGCGATTCAGAATCCTTCTTCCTCAGCCGGGTTTATCTCGCGCTGCTCGAATTGCAGATGGCGGCGCGCACCGACAAGAAACTGGCGGCGATCTTTCACGCGCTCTACGACGAGTATCGCCAGAGCCATGACGACATCTGGATCGCGGCGCTGGCGCAGGACGGCTATTCACGCGCGCGGGTGCGGGCGTTCGTGCGCGCGACGCAATACATGTTGCGCGGCATGGCGTTGACGGCGAGCGGGCAGGGGCCGCAGGCCGACTTCCGCGCCGCCTTGCGCGAGTGGCGGGCGATGGCGCCGCATTATCTGGAACCGGCGCGCCGCCGCTGATTGAGGCCGATCGGCGGCGAAAGCGCGGCGGCGTCCGCTTGCTTAGCCTTTTCCGGGCCTTAGCCGAGCCTTGTGCGGGCCTTTTTCCATGACCAACATTTAACTTCAAATACGGGGGAACTGCTGGCACGCAACGCTGGCGGACTTTCCGCGTTGTCGGCTGTGGAGCACGAGTTGACCATGAAGTTTTCGGCGATCCTGCTGGCCGGTGTTGTCTCGGCGGCGCTGAGCGCGCCGGCGCTCGCGGCCGATATGCCGCCGCAGGCGCAGGTGTCGCCGGTCTACAAGGCGCCGCCGCCGCCGCAGGCATTCGACTGGCGCGGCTTCTATCTCGGCATCAACGGCGGCTACGCACTGGGACGCTCGAGCTGGAGCGATCCGGCGGTCGGCGGCGATTCCGGCAGGTTCGACGTCAATGGCGGGCTGCTCGGCGGCCAGATCGGCTACAACTGGCAGCTCGGCAACACCGTGATCGGCCTGGAAAGCGATATCGACTGGGCCAAGCTCTCCGGCTCGACGGCGGGCGGCGGCGTCTGCGCCACCGATGGCGGCGGCACCTGCCGCACCGAGCAGAGCTGGTTCGGCACGACGCGGGCGCGGCTCGGCTATGCCTTCGGCAGCATCCTGCCTTACATCACTGGCGGTCTGGCCTACGGTGACATCAAGGCGGTGCAGCCGGGCGTCACCTCGCGCGACACCAAGGCAGGCTGGACCGCCGGCGCCGGCGTCGAATACGGCTTCACCAAGAACTGGAGCGCCAAGGCCGAGTATCTGCACATCGATCTCGGCACTGCGACCTTCATGGGCGCGGCGTCAGGCACCAACACGCTGAAGGCGCCGATCACCGAAGACATCCTGCGCGCGGGATTGAACTATCATTGGTGATGTCGTCATTCCGGGGCGCCGCGAAGCGGCGAACCCGGAATCCATAACCCCTGCTGCGGCGTATGGATTCCGGGCCCGCGCGTTTTACGCGCGTCCCGGAATGACAAGTCAACTACTCCGTCCCGCCCGCCACCATGAACTGCGCCTTGGCGAGCCCGGCGAATCTGCCGCCTTGCGCCACCAGTTCGTCAAAGGTGCCGCTTTCGACGATCCTGCCGGAATCGAACACCAGGATGCGCGTCGCGTTGCGCACGGTGGAGAGCCGGTGCGCGATGACGAAAGTGGTGCGGTCCTTCATCACCTCGTCGAGCGCCGCCATCACCTTGCTCTCGGTCGCGGCATCGAGCGCGCTGGTCGCCTCATCGAGAATGAGGATCGGCGGGTTCTTGAGCAAGGCGCGGGCGATCGAGAGCCGCTGACGCTCGCCGCCCGATAGCGAGCGGCCGCGCTCGCCGACCACCTCCTTGAAGCCGTGGAATTTGCGGTCGATGAATTCCAGCGCCTGCGCGCGCCGGGCAGCGTCGCGGATTTCCTCGTCAGTGGCGTCCGGCTTGCCGACGCGCAGGTTCTCGGCGATCGAGCGGTTGAACAGCAATGCCTCCTGAAACACCACGCCGATATTGCGGCGGAGCGCCGCGAGCTTGATGTCGCGGATGTCGATGCCGTCGGCCTCGATGCTGCCGCCCTGCGGATCGAAGGCGCGGTGCAGCAGCGCGATGGCGGTCGATTTGCCGGCGCCGGTCGCGCCGACCAGCGCGATGGTCTCGCCGGGGTTGACGGTGAAGCTCAGATGATCGGCGGCGGGGCGCCGGCCGTCATAGGAGAACGACACGTCGTTGAAGCGGATGTTGCCGGAGAGGCGTCCCGGATCGACGGCGTTCGGCCGGTCGCGAATGTCGGGGATGGTGTCCCACACCTGGAAGAATTCGATGAGCTGGCCGACATGGCCGACGAGATCGTCGACGAAGGCGACGGTGTGCTCCATGCGCGAGATGATCAGGCCGGCAAAGCTCATGAAGGTCACCATCTCGCCGATGGTGGCTTCGCCGCGCAGATTGAGCCAGGTGCCGATGACGATGATCGCCAGCACCGCCAGCGTCGTCGCCGTGCGCGTCAGCACGGTGGCCAGCGCCCACCATGACAGCACCGGCATCTGCGCCGCCAAGAGGCGCTCGACGATCTGCTTGAGATCGGTGACCTCCTGTTCGAGCCGCGAGAAGCTCTGCACCAGCGCGATGTTGCCGAGCGTGTCGGAAGCGCGCTCGGCGAGATCGGAGTAATGCTGGTTGACCTCCTCCTGCATGCTGCCGGTCTTGCGCACGATGATCGCGGTGAGGAAGGCGAACACGATGCAGAGCACGATCAGCAGGCTCGCCAGCCGCCAGTTGATGAACAGCGACACCGGCAGCAGCACCAGAAGGCCGATCATGGCGGCGAAGTGCTCGCGGAAGAAGCCGAGCCACAGGCCCCACAGCGCGTCGGTGCCTTCCAGCATCACCTTCATCAGGCGGCCGGAGTGGGTGTTGCCGTGGTAGGACAGCGGCAGTTCGAGCACGTGCTCGAAATAGCGCGTCAGCACCACCTGGCGCCGGCGGTGGGCAAGGCGGTCGGCGTGTAGTGCGATCAGCGTGCCGGCGACGATGGTGAAGATGCCGAAGCCGGCCCAGGCCGACATCAGCACCGAAAGATGCTGCCAGGACGGCGGCGTGCCGGAGGCCTGTCCTTTGCTCAGCGCGTCGATGATGCGGCCGAGCAGCACCGGCTCGGCGAATTGCGCGACCGCCAGCGCCAGATTGCCGAAGGCGATCGCCCAGGCGAGGCGGGCCTCGTCACCGAGCAGGGCGAGCACACGACGATAGAGACGGAGAAGCGCCATGGCGGTTGTGCCGGGAGTGCCGGATTATTTTTTCGGAGCCGCCTCGTTCTTGTCAGCCGGGGCGGCGGCTTTCTTCAGGCTGACGAGATCCTGTTCCAGTTTGGCGATACGCTCTTTCAGCGCCGCGATCTCGGTATCGGCGGCGGTCTGCTTCTTCTGCGCCTCGCGGCGATGGCGCTCCAAAGTCTGCTGCAGGAAGTCGGTATTGGCCTGCAGGCACGAGGTGCGGCGGTCCATCTGCTTCTCGGCGGTACAGACTTCGAGGCCGCGGATATCCTGCGCGAGGGCGGGGGCGGTAAGCAATACGGTGAATCCCAGTACCGCCGAGTTCAGATTGAGGCCGTGGCGCATTCCCATACTCCGCTGACCCCAAGAAAGCGGGGGGCCCACAGCCATATAGCAGAATTTTCGGCAAAGACCGGGTCCCCGCTTTCGCGGGGACGAACGGAGTTGCCGGCGCGGTCAGATGTTATTTTTCAGCGCGGTCAACGCCGCGACCGACGCCTCCGGCAGCGGGCAGGACTTGCGCGTTTTTTCATCGACCATGACCATGACGGTCTCGGCGACGGCGGTGACGGTGTCGCCCTGCATGACGATCTGTTCCAGCACGAAGGACGACTTGCCGACGCTTTTGACCCGGGTGCCGATGTCGGCCTCGCCCGGCCACAGCATCTCCGCCTTGTAGTCGAGCACCAGCCGCGCCAGCACGAAATTGGTGCCGGGGGCGCGGATCGGCCGGCCGGAGTTCAGCAGGAACTGGACGCGGCCGGTCTCGAGAAAGGTCGAGAACACCGCATTGTTGACGTGGCCCTGCTTGTCGGTGTCGCCGTAGCGGATGGTGTCGCGAGCCCAGAGCGGATAGTCGGTCTTCTGCATCAGCGTCCGATCATCTCGTTGCGCAGTTCATAGGCGAGCCTCAAGCCAAGCCCGACCATGATGACACCGGCAAGGCGGTCGAGCCACTGCGCGAAACGCTGATAGTGCCGGCGGGCGAACTCGGTGGAGAGCGCCAGCGCCACGAAAGCATACCAGCCGAAGGATTGGGCGATGATCAGCGCTAGCACCGCGGCGTAGAACCAGGCCGGTGCATGCGCCGGCATAACGACGACGAAGACGCTGGTCCAGAACACCGCGGACTTCGGATTGGACAAAGTGGTTAGCAGGCCGGCGATGAACGGCGAACGTTTGACCTGTGCCGGGCGCTGGCCGTTCGCCGGTCCGGCGCCAGCCATCAGCATGCGCACGCCGACATAGACGAGATAGGCGGCGCCGACCCAGCGCAGCGCGCGATAGACCAGGCCGGCCTCGAGCAGCAGCACGCCGACGCCGAACATCGACAGCGTAACCCAAATCGCCGAACCGGCGACGACGCCGCCGACGGCCCTGAGCCCGGCGCTCCGGGACACCCGCGCCGACACGTAGCTCACAACCACGGTGTTGGGGCCGGGGATCATGGCCATCAGGATGTGGAGGAGGGAGAGCTGGAGAAAGGTGGGGAGGAGGGACATGGCAGCGCGGCTAGGGAAAGGGGGCGCCGTCGGTGGCCCTCACATAATTCAAATACTTCGGCGCCCACATCTTGGCGTGCACCGCGGCTTCAATATCGTCTTCGTTGACGCCCTCGGTCAGCCCTTCGGCATAAGCCTGCCTGCCGACGGCGATGGCCACGGCCACCGCGACGTCGCGCAACTGAGTGACGCGCGGCAAGAGGTTGGCGTTCGGATCGTGGCGCGCCGGCGACAACTCGGCGAGCGCCTTGGCGGCGGCCATGAACATCGTGTCGGTGATGCGCCGCGCCCGCGTCGCGATGGTGCCGAGACCGACGCCGGGGAAGATGTAGGAGTTGTTGGTCTGATCGACCGCGAAGCTCTGTCCGCCGCGCTTGATCGGCGGGAACGGCGAGCCGGCGCCGATCAGTGCGCGGCCTTCGCTCCAACGTTCGACATCGGCCGGCGTCGCCTCGGCGCAGGACACCGGGTTGGACAGCGGAAACACGATC
>JAHCKF010000265.1 GCA_026125925.1 Pseudolabrys sp. | reverse complement strand
ATGTAGCAGCGGCCGGCGCTGGTGGCGAAGATGCGCTTCAAGTCGCGCAGCAGCGTGTCGGTGAGCGCCACCATCGGCCCGGCATAAATATCGAGGGCCGGGCTGTGCATCGCCTGGAGCACGGCATCGGGAACGTTGGTGGGACCCGGAATGGCGAGGAATTCGCGGCCGGCGGCGACGGACGGGACGGATTGCGACATGAGGGGAAAATCTCGATTGCGGAAGGCGGTTTGCCTAGCATGATTTGCCCGCGCCGGTTGATCACGAATGTTGATGGATTGCATCAGCGCGGCGTGGGATTTGCGGCGCTCGGGCGCGGTTCGGCCGGGCCGGCGCACTATCCGACGATGAGGTTACGAGCCCCGCCGTTGGGGCGACACTCACTGCCCCACGTTCAGCGAGCGTCTGCAGAACGCCCCTCGCCTGGGACAAGGCGGGACAAGGCATATAGGCCTAGGACTAAAGTCGAGTGGACAAGTTCCCGCAATGATTCGATTTTTGCTATACTTTTAGTTGAGGAGGATTCGCACGTGCTCAAAGACTATCAAGCCCTTGTTGCGAAGGCCGAAAAAGCAGTCGAAAAAGTCTCGGATCCCGCGCTCAAACAAATTGCATTTCAAAAGGTACTCGACGACCTAATAGTTACAAACGACAGCGTCGCCGAACCTCGAAAGACACCGGCCGTCAAAAGACCCACTGGTACCCATAAGGTGAAACGCGGGAGCAAAGGCGGTCCAAGCAAGTATTTGGAAGAACTCGTAACTGACGGTTTTTTTCAACATAAGAAAACCTCGAACGAAGCGATAAGCGAGCTGGCAGACCGAGGACATCACCTGAAATCAAGCGACGCTCGGGTCGCCTTGCTGAGGTTGTGCAAGACAAAGATGTTGCGTCGAAAAAAAGAGGGCAAAACTTACGTTTATTCTAATTGGTAACGATTCTGCTTTGATGGGAACATCATATGAATGATGAAGCAAAATGCAAATTAAAGCTAACCGGCGGCATGTCTTTCGAGGGGGATATAACCCTTGCTGTCGCGCATCAAATCATCGGAATAGCAATCGGCGCAGGCTCGGCGACCCATGAGACTGGCCGCCGAGATTCAGCACCCCCTAAGAACGCAAAGACATTTCTAGCCGACAAAAAGCCACTTACTGACGTCGAGAAGATCGCCTGCCTTGCATTCTACCTCACGAATTTTGAGGCAACTTCGAGATTCAAAGGCTCAGACATCGAGAGAGTTAAGACAGACGCTGCAACGCACATTTCCAATTTGGCCAGAGCCATAGACAATGCGACCAGACAGTCGAAGTTCTTGGCTAAGGCTGGCGAAGGCACGAAACAAATCACCTCTTTAGGCGAATCCATTGTAAATGCCCTACCCAACAGAGACGCCGTAACAGCGGCCCTAAACGACGAGCCCAGCCGCCGCCGAAAGCGGGCACGGAAAAAGAAGCTATAAAGAGATTAGTAGATGCGTGACAGAATTTCTAAAGGGCTAAAGCAAAAACTACCAGACCGACTCGTCGACGAACTTCTGGCCGCTTATCAAGAGGCCAAAGAGAACTTCTACTCAGGCGGGCTAAGGCTAAGTGCAGTCGAGGGAGGGCGCTTTTGCGAGGCAGCACTTAGACTGCTCGAGTTCATAACGACGGGGCACTTTACAGACGTTAATAAGCAATTGGACGCGGAACGAATTTTCCAAAAACTTAAAGATCACTCGGCCGATAGGTTTCCCGCATCGGTTAGACTACACATGCCGCGGGCAATCCGTGTTGTTTATGATATTCGGAACAGCCGCGATAACGCCCATCTAGCGGATGGTATCGACCCAAACTTTCAGGACGCAACACTTGTCGTTAGCGTTCTTGATTGGATCATGGCCGAGTTTGTGCGGCTATTCCACGAGAATGTCTCGGCGGATGATGCAAAGATCATAATTGATTCTCTTGTTGAAAGACGAGTGCCCGTTATTCAAGAATTCGACGGCTTTAAGAAAGTATTGAACTCGAAGCTGAAAGCCAGCCCATTCATAATGGTTCTTCTCTATGAATGCGGTGAGGCAGGAGCGACTTTTACTGACTTATACTCATGGGTTAGGCCGCAGATGAGACAAAATCTCCAGCGAACTTTGAATCAGCTCGTTGACAAAAACGCCTACGTCCATTTCTCGGGAAAAAGATACATCCTCACTCGCTCGGGTGCCGCTGAGGTGGAGAAGAAGAAGCTGCATGGCGAGTCTTTCTAATACAGCCATACGGTTCGGCAGAGCCGTCGACTATTATTAGCGCACCGCAGCGACGTTTTTTGTGCTTTGCACGATTGATAATTGTTACGAATCGGCGACGATAAGTGGGTACCGGGCTCGGTACGCAACTGGTCAGGAGGTCGGGATGTCCCGCGAAACCCTCTCGACTGTTGCGGATGCAGTAATGATCCTAGCCGGCGTTGTCGCAATCATCGAAGCGATTCATCGGTTGATCTAATAAATCCGCCCCTGGCGTTTGCCAGGAGGAAAGACTTGGGAAGCTTGCCTAACAGCAAAGGCCCAATTCTAGCGGAGGGAACCCCATTGAGGTGTAAACGGCGGACATAGGTCCGCCGTTTGCTTTTCGAAACGGTCATGGCCGGGCTTGGCCCGGCCGTCCACGTCTTTGGTTCGTGCAAGGCAGAACTGGATTCCCGCCTTCGCGAGGATGAGCGGAGAATGGCTCACGCCTCGTTCAGCGACGCGCCGCGGGCGCTCATCGTGTCCTGGCCCTTGCGCGTCAGCATGAACTTGGCGCCGAGCGCCGCCATGTCCTGATGCGAACAGGTGACGTAGTCGCGCGCCATCAGCGAGGCGACGCGCTCCGCCCGCTCCGGCTTTTCCTCGTCGTGCGAATATTCGCCGATGTCGGCGAGCAGCGCGATGTCGTCGTTGGTCAGATCGTCGCCGGTCGGAACGGGGTTGTGGGTCATGGATGCGGCCTCCCTCAAGGTCGGGGAGATAACGGAGGCGAAGGGTGCGGGTTCCGGGGCGATCGGCCCCCACTCGCTCTGTCATGCCCGGCCATAACCCGTCGAAGACGGGCGTAAACGCCCTGATGAGCCGGGCATCCCGCTTAGGGACGTACGGTGCCAACCTAAGCGGGATGGCCGGGTCAAGCCCGGCCATGACAGTGAGTACTTGGCGGTCCCGGGTCTGCGGCGCACCGCGAAGACGCGCTGCGCCGCGCCCGGGACAAGTCACGGCATCGGCGCTACAAGCTGGCTTACGCCGCCTTACGCTGGTGCTTGCCCTCGCGGACTTCCTCGATGATCTTCTTGAGAAGGCCTCGAGGTCGCCGGGGTTGCGCGAGGTGATGACGCCGTTGTCGGTGACCACCTCGCTGTCCTCCCAACTAGCGCCGGCGTTCATCACGTCGGTCTTGGATCCGATGGATAGGACGTCATCTTCTTCCCCTTGGCGATGCCGGTCTCGACCAGCAGCCACGGCGCGTGGCACACGGCGGCCACCGTCTTGCCGGCGTCGTAGAACGCCTTGATCAGCTTGAGCGCGTCCTTTGCTGACGCGCAGCAGGTCCGGGTTGATTCTGCCTCGCCCGGCAGCACGATGGCGTCGTAATCGGCGGCGCTCGCTTCCTTGAGCTTGCGGTCCACCTTGACCGGGCGGCCCCAGTCCTTCTTGTCCCAGCCCTTGATCTCGCCTTCCTCCGGCGAGACGACGTCCACCTGCGCGCCGGCCGCCTTGAGGCGGTCGCGCGGCACTTCGAGTTCCGATTGCTCGAAGCCGTTGGTGGCGAGAATGAGGATGCGTTTGCCCGATAGCGCTGCGGCCATGGTTCATCTCCTGTTGTTCGGGTGCCCTTGCGGGGACAACGATGGAACAGGGACGAAGGTTGCGCCGCGGCGGCGGAAGCCTACGCCGCCGGGATCGGGCGCGGGCGGCCGTTCTCGTCGATGGCGACGAAGGTGAAATGCGCGTCGGTCACCTTCTCGTGGTGGCGCGTCGAGAAGCGCCGCGCCCAGGCCTCGACATGGATCTTCATGGAGGTGCGGCCGATGGAATCGACGTGGGTGTAGACCTCGAGCACGTCGCCCACTTTCACCGGGCGGATGAACTTCATGGCGTCGACCGCGATGGTGACGACACGGCCATGCGCGCGCTCGATGGCGGCGATGCCGCCGGCCTGGTCCATGCGGGAGAGCACCCAGCCGCCGAAGATATCGCCGTTGGCATTGGTATCCGCCGGCATGGCGCTGATGCGCACGGTCAGATGCCCGCGCGGGGCGGTGTCGTCGCTCATGGTCTGTGGGTCCTGTCGTTCGTTCGGGGGTGAGAAAAGCGCGGGCGCGGCGGCCGCGCAAGTCGACGTTCAGCGGCGGCGCTTGTGTTGCCGCGAGGCCGGCTCCGGCGCGCGGATGACGCCCGCCGCGGCGTCGGCCATTAGGCGGCGGAACGTCGGACATTCCAGATGGCTCGGCGCCCGGCACACCGCGGCGTGGCGCAGGCCGTCGCGCATCGCGCCGAGGCGGCGGATCGTGCGGTCGATGTCGTCGGCTTTGGCCTCGAGCAGCGCCCGGTCGATCAGCAGGCGGCCGTCGGCCGCGAACATCGAGCCTATCTCCTCCAGAGAGAACCCCGCCGCCCGCGCCAGCGCGATCAGCGCCAGGCGGTCGAACACCGCGGCGTCGAACAGCCGGCGCAGGCCGCGCCGCCCGGCCGACGCGATCAGTCCCTTGTCCTCGTAAAAGCGCAAGGTCGAGGCCGGCACGCCGGAGCGCCGCGCCACCTCGGCAATGTCCGGCAGCGCGACCGCTGGTTTTGGCATGGCTGCCCTCCGCAATGGCAAGCTTGACCTCAAGTGAACTTGAAGATGTAGCACAAAGGCCGTCGCTTTCCAAGAAAGGCACGGCCCATGTTGTCCGACCTCACCGCCCCGCTGACCGCCGGCGCCATCGACGCCATCCTGATCGGCGCGGCCGCCACCACTTTGCTCGACGTCTATGGCGTGGCGCGCAGCCGCATCGCCGGCACCGCGGCGCCGGATTACGCGCCGGTCGGCCGCTGGCTGGCGCATGTCGCGCGCGGCCGCTTCATCCATCCATCGATCGCGCGCGCCGCGCCGGTTGCCGGCGAAGCCGCCATCGGCTGGGCGGCGCATTACGCCATCGGCATCGGCTTTGCCGCCGTCCTCATCG
>JAHCKF010000264.1 GCA_026125925.1 Pseudolabrys sp. | reverse complement strand
CGCCGATGCCGCTCGGCGAGGAAGTCGTCAACGACTACCGCTTCCTGCGGATGTCGCTGCGCGCGCATCCGGCGCAGTTCCTGCGCACCGATCTCGCCGCGCGCAAGATCATCCGCAACGACGCGTTGCGCGACATCAAATCCGGCGCGCGCGTCACCATCTCCGGCCTCGTCACCTGCCGGCAGCGGCCGGGCTCGGCCAATGGCGTCGTCTTCATGACGCTGGAGGACGAAGGCAGCATCGCCAATGTCATCGTCTGGCCCAAGGTGTTCGAGCAGGTGCGGCCGATCGTGCTCGGCGCGCGCTATGTGTCGGTGAGCGGCCGCGTGCAGTCGGAGTCCGGCGTCATCCATGTCGTCGCCGACAAGCTCGACGACCTCACTTTCCTGCTCGGCCGGCTGGCCGACCAGGGCGCCGACATCGACGCGCTGTCCCGCGCCGACGAAGTCCGCCGTCCGGTCGAGGAAATGCGCGAGGCGCGGATCGACGGCGGCCGCGAGAACCGTCTCACCCGCCTGCTGCGCGAGATGCCCGAACTCGCCGCCGATCTCGGCGTCCATGCGCCGGGCTCGGCGCATATCCCGCTGCGTCAGGTGGCGTTGTCGAAGGCGCCGCCGCGCAAGGCCGGCTGAGGCGGTTCACAACAGCTTGCGATAGACGAGAAAGCCGGATTTCTCCGCCAACTGATCGTACAGGCGCATCGCCGTCGCGTTGGTCTCGTGCGTCTGCCAATAGACGCGCGGCGAACCTTCGGCCTGCGCCGCGGCATAGACCGCTTCGATCAGAGCGCGGCCGACGCCGCGGCCGCGCGCCTCGTCGCGCGTGAACAGATCCTGCAGGTAGCAGCTCGGCCCGATCGACGTCGTGCTGCGATGATAGAGATAATGCACGAGACCGAGCAGCACGCCGCCCTCTTCCGCCACGATCGCATGCACCGGCTCGGCGGCATCGAAGAAGCGCTCCCAGGTCGTGCGCGTGATCTCGGGATCGAGCGCGGTCGCGCCGAACCGGCCGTAAAAGGCGTTATATCCGTCCCAAAGCGGCAGCCATTGGTCGTAATCGGCGCGGGCGATGGGGCGAACCGTCAGTGTCGCGGGCATGGCTCGCATCCTCGTGTCTCAACCTGCGCAGACCAGGGCCTAACAGATCGTCGCGGCGAAGGCCGTCCACGTCACGCCAAACCGACGTTTCATGTCCTTGCACTCCGGAGGCTGCCCCACCGAACGAACACCGCCGCGGCCGGAATTATCCCGGCTTTTTCGGCGCGCGCGGCGGTTTCTGGCCCCTCGCCTTCGCCTTGTCTTTGGTCTTTTCCTTTTCTTTCGCCTTGGCCCTGGCCTCGGGAGTCGCTTCCAGCCCCTCGGCGACCAGATCGTCTTCGATCAATTTGCGCAGCTCCGGCGTCACCTCCGGCTTGACGCCGAACCATAGTTCGAAGCCGCGGACCGCCTGATGCAGCAGCATGCCGAGACCGTCGGCCGTGCGCAGGCCCTTGTCGCGGGCGGCGGCAAGCAGACCGGTTTCCAGCGGCACATAGACGAGATCCGCGACCACCATCGACGGCTGGCAGCGCAGATTGATCTCCATCTTCGGCAACCCGACCATGCCGAGCGAGGTGGTGTTGACGAGAAGCCCGGCGCCACCGAGCAGGCCGGTCATCTCGCTCCATTGCGCGACGCGCACGCGCGAGCCGAACTGCTCGCGCAAGGCTTCGGCGCGCTCCGGCGAGCGGTTGACGACATGGATGTGCTGCACCTCACGCTGCAAGAGCGCGAACACCACCGCGCGCGCGCCGCCGCCGGCGCCGAGCACCACCGCGCTCTCCAGCCCGCGATCCCAGCCCGGCGTCATCTGATCGAGATTGGCCAGGAAGCCCTCAACGTCGGTGTTCGTCGAACGCAGCTTGTCGCCGTCGAACCACAGCGTATTGGCGGCGCCGACCGCGCGCGCCCGGTCGTCGGCGATCGTCAATTCCATCGCTGCCTGTTTATGCGGCACCGTGACGTTGCAGCCGACATAGCCGCGCTCGCGCAGATGGCCGACGAAGTCGGCGAACTGATCGGGCGGAATCGCCTCCTTGCGATATTCCGCGTCGATATTGTACTTGCGCATCCAGAATTGATGGATGAGCGGCGAGCGCGAATG
This sequence comes from Pseudolabrys sp., assembly GCA_026125925.1. Next base: position 3,059 of record JAHCKF010000264.1, on the reverse strand, counting down.
GCTCGCCGGCCAGCCGACCACGCAGGCGGCCTTGCGACTGTCGCTCATGCTCAGTGCCGCCCACGCCAAACGAGGAACATACCAAAATCCTCAACAAAACGATCGAAAATCATGTCCGCCCGCCCCCGGCCGGCATGTTTCGTTTGCGTCCCGCGCTATGCTATAGGCGGTCGCGCCGCCGCGTTTATTCTTTGCGTGGCCGTCCGTCAACGCCGTATCCTCGCCACCACCTTCCACGTTGGTTTACCCGATGAAATCCATCTTCTTCGACTGCAACGATCAGCTTGGCCCGGTCTGGGAACAGGTTTTGCGGCCCGACGACCCGGCGATCGACGTCAATATGACGCCGTTCAAGCGCGAGGAATTGCCGCTCGTCATCGCCGGCTACGACATCGTCATCGACGACCATTCCTACATGCCGACCGACCTGGTCGAGCGCTGCAAGCAGCTCAAGCATGTCGTCTTTCTCGGCACCGGCGCGGCGAGCTACATGAACGTCGCCGAGCTGAACGAGCGCGGCATCAAGGTGCACATCATCAAGGGTTACGGCGACACCGCGGTCGCCGAGCATTCGATGGCCCTGTTGTTTGCCTGCGCCCGCGACATCGCCCGCATGGACCGCGAAGTGCGCGGCGGCGTCTGGGCGCCGAAGGAAGGCATGCAGCTTCTCGGCAAGACCATCGGCATCATCGGACTCGGCGGTATCGGCGCCGAGATGGCGCGCATGGCCGCCGGTATCGGCATGAACGTGATCGCCTACAGCCGCACGCCCAAGCCCGAACTCGGCATCAAGCAGGTCGATATCGACGCCCTGCTCAAGCAGTCCGACGTCGTGTCGCTGCATCTGACGCTCGGCGACGAGACGCGCGGCTTCCTGTCGGCCGAACGCATCGCCATGATGAAGCACGGCGCGGTGCTGGTGAACACGGCGCGCGGCGCGCTGGTCGACGAACAGGCGCTGATCGAAGCGCTCAAGAGCGGCATCATCCGCCACGCCGGTCTCGACGTCTTCCACAACGAACCGCTCGATGCCAAGTCGCCGCTGGCGCAGTTGCCGAACGTGACGCTGACGTCGCACGCCGCGTTCCGCACGCTGGAGGCATCGCAGACGCTGCTGCGCCGCGCGATCGATATCGTGAAGAAGATTCAGGCGGCCTGAGCGCCGGTCTTTCAATCGACGAAGGCCAGCATCCGACCGCAGATCAGGGCGGCAAACCACAGCACCATGGACAGGATGGCGGCCAGCCGCAGCCGCGCCGACGGCGCGGCGTTGGTGTCTTGCGCACTTTGCCAGACGCGCGCCCGGTGCAGCAGCAAAGCATTGGCAAGACCGCCGGTGACGAAAGCCATCTTCACCCAGAACAACGGCTTGGCCGCATAGTCCGGCGCCCGCACGGCAAACAAAACGAAGCCCGCGAACAACGCCACGAGGAGGCCTGTGATCGCCACCGGCAGCACGGCGCGCGCCAGTCCGCCGAGCGGCACATCGCGGCGCCAGCCCAGCAGGCGCAGATCGAGCGGAACGATGGCGCCGATCAGCAAAGCAAAGCCGGCGATATGCGCGACGTTGACCGCGGCATAGCTCCAGCGTCCGCCGCGCAGCAGCGCGATCGGCGCCCAGTCATGCAGCGCGGTCAGGAGCTCCAAGGGCGGCTCACGAGAGACGCTCGGGATAGAGATCGTAATTCTTGCCGCCGATGATGACGCGCACGGCCTTGATGACCTTCAGCTTGGCGTCCTTGGCGCGGTTGCCGCGCACGGTGAGCGTCACGCCTTTGACCAGCATCGCATCCTTGAGCCCGGCGCGCTCGTTACGCCAGGGCTGGCCGACTTCGACGGTCCAGTCGCCGTCTTTCGCCGTCATGGTGAGGAGCCCGTGCGGGTTACCGAGCTTCGCCGACTTGATGACGCCGCTGACTTCGATCAGCTCGCCCTCCGCCCAGGTCCAGCCGTGATGTGCCAGCGCAGCGCCTGCGGTCATCACCAAAACCAAACCGGCGCTCGCGGCCAGCATCCGACGCCTGCTGAACATATCCGCCTCCCTGCAATGGGTCCGATCCTGGCTAATCTCGCCGCGCCGCCCGCGGTTGCAAAGTGGCAATCCGCCGCTGGCGTTTCACGCGGAAGTGACTGGGCCGATCGCGGCGTTGATCTTGGGCAGCACCTTCTCGGCCAGCAGGATCATGGAACGGCGGCCGAGCTCGCGGTCCGCCCAGTCCTTGCCGGCATACAGCAGCGTGCCGAAATCGCCGACGCTGTCGCGGAACTTGAGCAGTTCGTCGGCGACCTTGTCCGGCGTGCCGTAGGTGATCAGCGTTTTGCACACATTTTCCAGCGTCACCTCGTCGTCCGGCTGGTCGCGCCGGGTCTTGAACAGTTCGAGGCGGCCGCCGCGCTTCACCTTGGCGAGAAGCTGCTTGTAATAATAGACGTAGGGCCCGTCGGGATTCATGACGTAGTCGCGCGCCGTCTTTTCGTCGTCGGCGACGAAGATCGAGCGCGCCACGCGCCAATTCGCCGCCTCGACCTTGCGGCCGATGCGTTCGCAACCTTCGACATATTTCGGCCAGTGACTCTTGACCCATTGCGGCATCAGGAAGTTGGCCGACACCGGATCCCAACCCCGCGCCGCGGCCTCAGTGATGCCCTTGGAGAACGGCGCCGTCGCCATGACGACGATCGGCGGATGCGGGCGTTGCAGCGGCTTGGCGATGAAACCCTGGCCGATCTCCGGCACGAACTGGCGCTCGATGCTGATGTTCCAGTATTGGCCCTTGAGATTATAGGGCGGCTCGCCCGCCCAGATGGCGAGCACCTGGTTGATTGCCTCGAGGAACATGGCGTTGCGGTCGGCGTCGAGATTGCCGAAGGCCTCAGCGTCCGACAGCAGCCCGCCCGGCGAGATGCCGAACAACAGGCGGCCGTCGAGCATGTGGTCGAGCATGGCGAGCTGCGCCGCCACCGTGGCCGGATGCGTGTTCGGCATGTTGATGGTGCCGGTACCGAGCTTCATGCGCTTGACGCTGTCGGCGAGGCTGGCGAGAAAGACGACGCAGGAG
>JAHCKF010000263.1 GCA_026125925.1 Pseudolabrys sp. | reverse complement strand
CCTTGAGCGCGACGCGGGTGAGCCCGCCCGGCACGATGCGCACGCCGTTCTTGCCGGTGAGCACGAAGGGCCGCAGGTCGACGTGGCGCGGCGCGACGCCGCTCTCGACGCAGGTCGGCGAGGTGGACAGCGCCAAAGTCGGCTGGGCGATGAAGTTGTCCGGCGCGGTCTTGAGCTTGGCGCGGAACTGCTCGATCGCGATCTTGCTGGCGGACGGGCCGATCAGCATGCCGTAGCCGCCGGAGCCGTGGACTTCCTTGACCACCAGCTCGGGCAGGTGATCGAGGACGTAAGACAAATGTTCAGGCTCGCGGCAGCGCCAAGTCGGCACGTTCTTCAGCAAAGGCTCTTCGCCGAGATAGAACTTCACGATATCCGGCATGAAGGAATAGATCGCCTTGTCGTCGGCGATGCCGGTGCCGACCGCGTTGGCCAAGGTCACATTGCCGGCGGCATAGGCCGACATCAGGCCGGGCACGCCGAGGATGGAGTCGGGACGGAAGGCCAGCGGATCGATGAAGTCGTCATCGACGCGGCGGTAGATGACATCGACGCGCTGCGGCCCTTGCGTCGTGCGCATGTAGACGACCTCGTCCTTGACGAAGAGGTCGCGGCCCTCGACCAATTCGACGCCGAGCTTGTCGGCGAGGAACGAGTGCTCGTAATAGGCGGAGTTGTAGACGCCGGGCGTGAGCAGCACGACGTTCGGCTCGCGCCTGGCGGCGACCGGCGCCACCGACTTGAGCGTGGCCAGCAGTTCGTCCGGATAGTTCTCGACCGGCGCGATGCGGTGGCGCGAGAACAATTCCGGGAACAGCCGCATCATGATCTCGCGGTTCTCCAGCATGTAGGAGACGCCGGAGGGCGTGCGCGCGTTGTCCTCGAGCACATAGAAGGTGTCGGCATCGACGCGGATGATGTCGATGCCGGCGATGTGGACGTAGATATCGTGCGGCACGCTCTGGCCGTTCATCTCCGGGCGGAACGCCGGATTGCGGAAGATCATGTCTTCCGGAACGATGCCTGCACGCAGGATGTCGCGCGAGCCGTAGACGTCCTTGATGAACAGGTTGAGCGCGTTGACGCGCTGGGTGAGGCCCTTTTCCAGCGTCCGCCATTCCGAGGCGGCCATGATGCGCGGGATGACGTCGAAGGGGATCAGGCGCTCGGTGGCGTCGGCCTCGCCATAGACGGCGAAGGTGATGCCGATGCGGCGGAAAATCAGCTCGGCCTCGCGGCGGCGGTAGTCGAGCACGTCTGGCGGCACTTCCTTGAGCCAGCGGTCGAGCTCGCCATAGGCCGGGCGGACGGCCGCGCCGTCATGGCCCTTCATCTCGTCGAAGGCGGAACCCATCCCAACGTCCCCCAGCTCCAGCCCGAACCGCGGGCCTGCCTCCAGTTGGAGCAAAGTTCGCGCCAACCCGGCCGGAGCGCTCACTAACGCGCCGGACGGGCCGTGGTTGCCCAGCTTTTGGGCGACCTGACCATCAAGGAGGCGCTTTGTTGAAGTGTACACGACAGCCTGGCTTTTGACCCGCGCGGCGGTGCCGTCACCCGCGAGCGCGTATCCAGTACAACAATACCACCATAAGTTGTGGCGGACGCGCTGGCCTGCTATCCTTCGAGGGCCCCGGTGAGGGCAGGTTTTTCGACAGGAGGCATTCATGCCCGCGACGATCATCAGGATCATCGCATGCTCGGCCGTTCTGATGGCAGCGCCGCTGGCGGCGGCCCAGGCCCAGGCGGAAACCAAACTGGCGGCCGGCGCGACTTATGTCGCGGAAGACGGCACCGTGCTGGCGATCAAGGAACTGGCGCCGAACGGGCAACTGACCGGCACCGTCACCACGCAGGCGGGCTGCGGCGCGAAGAAAGCGCAGCCGATGACCGGCTGGTACTATGCCGATGGCGCCGGCGGCGCGCTGGCTTTCTCGGTCAACTGGGAAACCTGCAAGTCGGTCACGACCTGGTCGGCGCAGTACAACAACGCCACCGGCAGCTTCCGCGCGCTCTGGCATCTGGCCATCGCCTCGGCGCCGGTGTGGAACGGCATCGTCGCCGGGTCGCACTTCTTCGTGGTGCAGCCAAAAAAATGAGGGGGCGGAGCCGTCCACATGGCTCTGCCCGTCAACCGGCGCGACGCTTCCGGTAGCGGCCGGATCATGCTTTATACGTCCCCGGCGCCGCGGCGAAACAGGCCCGCGGCGCACAGGGAGCCTGCATGACTGTCGACATCGTCACCGCCGCCGTGCTGGTGATCGGCGACGAGATTCTCTCCGGCCGAACCAAGGACAAGAATATCGGCTACATCGCCGACTACTGCACGGCGATCGGCATCGACCTCAAGGAAGTGCGCGTCGTCTCCGATGACGAGAGCGCGATCGTCGAGGCCATCAACGCGCTGCGCGCCAAATTCACCTATGTGTTCACCACCGGTGGCATCGGCCCGACGCATGACGACATCACCGCCGACTGCGTCGCCAAGGCCTTCGGCGTCGAGCTCGAATTCCATCCCGAGGCAGTGGCGATCCTGAAGGAGCGCCTCGCCAAGACCGGTGGCGAACTCAACGAAGCGCGCATGCGCATGGCGCGCATCCCGAAGGGCGGCGCGCTGGTCGCCAACAAGGTGTCGGGCGCCCCCGGTTTCTGGATCGGCAACGTCATCACCATGGCCGGCATTCCGTCGGTGATGCAGGCCATGCTCGACGAGGTGGCGCCGAAGCTGAAGACCGGCGTCAAGATGCTGTCGGCCTCTATCCGCGCCGACGCCAAGGAAGGCGATGTCGGCACCGAACTTGCCGCCGTCGCCAAGGCGCATCCCGACGTGATCATCGGCAGCTATCCTTTCATGGACGAGAACAACGGTCCGAACACCAACATTGTCATGCGCTCGCGCGACGCCGCGCGTCTCGAGGAGGCGCGCGTCGCGGTGGCGGCGATGCTGACGGCGGTGCGGGCGCGGCTCGTCGCCTCCTGAGCCGGCACGGTTCCGAAACCCCACGCCGACGCCGACTTTTAGCCTCGCGATGCCCCCCAGCAGGACTATATTGCGGGAGAGGAGAGTCGCATGGGCACTCTTGTACTGCTCGACCTGATGGGCGGCGTCGCCTTGCTGCTCTGGGGTCTGCACATGGTCCAGAGCGGCATCACGCGCGCCTTCGGGCCCGACCTGCGCCGGCTGCTGTCAACCGCGCTCGCCAACCGCTTCGCCGCCTTCGGCGCCGGCCTCGGTCTCACCGCGCTTCTGCAAAGCAGCACCGCGACCGGACTGATGACCGCGTCCTTCGCCAGCGAAGGCACGGTGAGTCTCGTTGCCGCGCTCGCCATCATGCTCGGCGCCAATGTCGGCACGACCTTGATCGTGCAGGTGCTCGCCTTCAACGTCACCGCCGTGGCGCCGGTGCTTTTCGTCATCGGCCTCGTCGCCTTCCGCAGCGGCGGCCGCGGCTGGATCAAGGATCTCGGCCGCGTCTCGATTGGCCTCGGCCTGATGCTGCTGGCGCTGCACATATTGATCGACGGCCTGGCGCCGGCGGAGAACGCGCCGGCGGCGCGCGCGGTGCTCGCCGCCATCACCGGCGATCCGGTGCTGTGCGTGCTTATCGGCGCGGCGCTGACCTGGGCGGCGCATTCCAGCGTCGCCACCGTGCTGCTGGTGATGTCGCTTGCTTATTCGAGCTTTGTCACGCCGCAGGCAGCGCTGGCGTTGGTGCTCGGCGCCAATCTCGGCAGCGCCATCAACCCCGTGTTCGAAGGCGGCCGCCGCGACGACCGCGCCAGCTACCGCCTGCCGGTCGGCAATCTGATCAACCGCCTCGCCGGCGTGGCGCTCGCGCTGCCGTTCCTGCCGGCGATTGCGGCGGCGATGATGGCGTGGCAGCCCGACATGGCGAAACTGACGGCGCAATTCCACATCGCCTTCAATGTCGTGCTCGCCATCGTATTTCTCGGGCTGCTCGATCCTTTGGCGGCGTTGCTGACGCGCCTGTTTCCATCGCCGGCGCGGGCCGCCGATCCGTCGGCGCCGCGCTATCTCGACGAAGGAGCGCTCGACACGCCATCGCTGGCGCTCGCCGATTCCGCGCGCGAGACCTTGCGCATGGGCGACTTCGTCGAGGTGATGCTGCGTCAGGTGATGCAGGCGATGATGACGGGCGACCGCGCGCTGGTCGCCGAGGTCAGCCGCACAGACAACATCGTCGACAAGCTCGACGAGGCGATCAGGCTCTACGTCACCAAGCTGACGCGCAGCCAACTCGACGATGCCGAGGCGCGGCGGGCGATGGAGATCATCTCCTTCGCCATCAACCTGGAGCATATCGGCGACATCATCGACAAGAACCTGAGTGAACTGGCGGCCAAGAAAATCAAGCGCCGCATCGAATTCTCCGCCGACGGCGCCGCCGAACTTGCGGCGTTCCACGCCCGCATCCTCGACAGCCTCAAGCTCGCCTTCAGTGTCTTCATGTCCGGCGACCGCGCCCAGGCAGAGCGGCTGATCGAGGAAAAGGCCAAGATCCGCGGCGCCGAGCTGACCGCCGCCGAACGCCATTTCGAACGGCTGCGCGAGGGCCGGCCGGAGACCATCGAGACTACCTCGCTGCATCTCGACGTGCTGCGCGACCTTAAGCGCATCCACTCGCACATTTGCTCGGTCGCCTATGCGGTGCTGGAGGAGGGTGGAGCGGCCGCCGCCGCGGTGGCCGAGAGCGACCCGATCACCCTGCTGCCGCCCGGCGGCAGGCCGCAACCCCTGTAGGCAGGCCGGCGGCTCCCGGGTTCCGACGAAGCATGGGGATGGCGGCGCGGCGCCGTTCGACTTCGCGGCAAAGTGGGCTAGAACCGGCCTCTGCCCGTCATCAACAAGGCGATGCCAAGAGCGAAGCATGAGCGACGCCCCGCGACCTGAGAAAGTCTTCCCCGTCTCCTGGGACCAGTTTCACCGTGACACCCGGGCGCTGACCTGGCGGCTTCACGAGGCAGGACCGTTCGAGGCCATCGTCTGCATCACCCGGGGCGGCCTGGTGCCGGCGGCGATCGTGGCGCGCGAGCTCAACGTGCGCATCATCGAGACCGTCTGCATCGCCAGCTATCACGACTACAAGAACCAGGGCGACATCCGGGTGATGAAGGGCGTCGGCCCGGAGATCACGTCGATGCGTGCGCAGGGCAAGGGCGTGCTGATCATCGACGACCTCGTTGATACCGGGAAGACGGCGCGCATG